>JBDTTN010000224.1:0-5278 GCA_039930625.1 Gemmatimonadota bacterium
ATGAGCGCCGGCCGGAAGGAGTTCGGCGCCCTGCTGGACCTGGTGGACAGCACAGCCGCCGCAAGGGCCCGATGACTGGCGACTCCGCCGTGCCGACGCTGACGGTCGTGATCCCGGTCTTCAACGAGATCACCACGATCGCCCGGCTCCTCGCGCGGGTGGAGGCCGTGCCCATCGACAAGGAGATCCTGCTGGTGGACGACGGCTCCACCGACGGGACGACCGAGGCGCTGCAGGGGCTCGCAGCGGACCGGGGCTACCGGGTGCTGGTGCATTCGAAGAATCAGGGCAAGGGCGCCGCGCTCCGCACCGGCTTCGCCGCGGCCAGAGGCAGAATCGTGATCGTGCAGGATGGCGACCTCGAGTACGACCCCGCCGAGTACCCCAAGCTGGTCGCGCCGATCCTCGACGGCCGGGCCGATGTGGTGTATGGCTCGCGGTTCACGGGGGGAGAATCTCACCGGGTACTGCACTTCTGGCACTACACGATGAATCAGTTCCTGACTTTCGTCTCGAACTGTTTTTCCAACCTCTTCCTCACCGACATGGAGACCTGCTACAAGGTCTTCCGCCGGGATGTACTCGAAAGCATCGTGATCGAGGAAAATCGTTTCGGTTTCGAGCCCGAGATCACCGCCAAGGTCGCGGCGCTGGGCTGTCGAGTCTACGAGGTCGCGATCGGCTATGAGGGCCGAGCCTATGCCGCCGGCAAGAAGATCGGCTGGCGCGACGGTGTCCGGGCGCTCTGGTGCATCGTGAAGTACAATCTCCGGTCCCGAAAGGGCCCTATCCCACCCGTCACTACACCTGCGTCCAGCCCATGACCGCTGCCGCCATTCCCGCTCTCGATCTCGCCCGGGTTCGGGCCGCCTTTCCCGCGCTCAAGCGCAGCCACGCCGGCCAGCCGGTGGCCTATTTCGACGGCCCCGGCGGGACCCAGGTACCGCAGGTGGTGGTGGATCGGATGGCCGATTACCTCCTGCATCACAACGCCAACACCCATTGGGTCTACCCGACCAGCATCGAGACCGATGCCGCGCTCGTCTCGGCCCGCCAGGCGCTGGCCGATTTTCTCGGCGCCGATGCGTCGGAGATCGTGTTCGGCGCCAACATGACGACGCTCACCTTCCATCTGGCGCGCGCCCTTGGGCGTCGGTGGGGCGCCGGCGACGAGATCATCGTGACCGAGTTGGACCACCACGCCAACGTCGCGCCGTGGCAGGCGCTGGCGAAGGAACGGGGCCTCACCCTGCGCAGCGTCCGCTTCGATCCATCCAGCGGCGAGCTGGACTGGAAATCGCTTGAAGCAGCGGTCACGTCGCGGACCCGACTCCTCGCGATCGGCGCGGCATCCAACGCGCTTGGCACGATCAACGACGTCACCCGGGCCGCGCGGATGGCTCACGCCGCAGGCGCCCTCTGTTTCGTGGATGCGGTCGCCTTTGCGCCCCACGCCCTCGTGGACGTGCACGCCATCGACTGCGACTTCCTTGCCTGTTCCTCCTACAAGTTCTACGGCCCGCACCTGGGCATCCTCTACGGCAGGCGGGCGCTGCTCGAGGGGCTCGACGTGCCCAAGCTGCTGCCGGCGCCTGACACGGCACCCGAGCGACTGGAGACCGGTACCCAGAATCACGAGGGCATCGTCGGTGCGCATGCCGCCGTCGAGTTCATCGCCGCACTCGGGGAGGGGAGCGACCGCCGGCTCCGCCTGGCGGATGCCTACACCCGATTGCACCGGGTAGAGGAAGAGCAGATCACCCGGCTCTGGCACGGTCTCGCGGCGATTCCCGGCGTGCACCTCTATGGTCCGCCGCCGGGACGGCCCCGCACCGCAACGCTGGTATTCACCGTCGACTGCCTGACGAGCGAGCAGGTGTCCCGTAGCCTGGCGGACGCCGGGCTCTTCGTTTCCAACGGTGACTTCTATGCCACCACCGCGGTCGAACGGCTTGGCTATGCGGAGCAGGGACTGGTCCGCGTAGGCTGTGCCTGCTACACCAGCAACGAGGAAGTGGATCGAGTCATCCGCGGCGTGGCCGGACTTCGGCGATGAATCGGGTTCGGGCTGTTGCCCGGACCAGGTGAATGCCGGTCCCCGGCCGGGTAAGACTCTCGATTGACTTCGCGGCGGGCACCCGGCATCGTACCCGCGCAATCACCCTTTCGCAGACACCATGACGACTGCTGCCGCACCTCGGGTCATCCGCGCGCCCACCGGCACCCAGCTCTCCTGTCGAGGCTGGCATCAGGAGGCTGCGCTGCGCATGCTGATGAACAACCTCGATCCCGCCGTCGCGGAGCGCCCCGAGGATCTGGTCGTCTACGGCGGCAGCGGCAAGGCGGCCCGCAACTGGGAGTGCTACGATCGCATCGTCGCAACCCTGAGGCGGCTGGAGAACGACGAGACCCTGCTGGTGCAGAGCGGCAAGCCGGTGGGAGTCTTCCGGACTCACGAGGAAGCTCCCCGGGTGCTCATCGCCAACGCGCACCTGGTCCCGCGCTGGGCGACGTGGGACGAGTTCCGCCGCCTCGAGGCGGCTGGGTTGACGATGTACGGGCAGATGACGGCAGGCTCCTGGATCTATATCGGGACCCAGGGAATTCTGCAGGGGACCTACGAGACCTTCGCCGAGTGCGCTCGGCAGCACTTTGGCGGAACCCTCGAGGGTCGGCTGGTCGTGACGGCAGGTCTCGGCGGCATGGGTGGGGCGCAGCCGCTCGCCGCCACCATGAACGGCGCCGCCTTCCTTGGCGTTGACGTCGATCCCGATCGCATTCGCCGCCGGGTGGACTCCGGCTACTGCGATCGCATGGAGACTTCGCTGGACGTTTCGCTGCGGCTGCTCGACGAAGCTCGCGGGACCCGGTGCGCGCTGTCGGTCGGGCTGGTCGGCAACATCGCGGAGGTGCTCCCCGAGCTGGTGCGCCGCGGCATCGTCCCCGACGTGGTGACCGATCAGACCTCCGCCCATGATCTTCAGCTGGGCTACATCCCCGCGGGCTATACACTGGAAGAGGCCGCAGCACTGCGCGCACAGGAGCCGCATGCCTACCAGGAGCGGGTGCTGGATTCGATGGAGCTTCACATCGATGCGATGCTGGCCCTGAAGGCGCGCGGAGCCGTCACCTTCGACTACGGCAACAATCTCCGCGGTCAGGTCGCCGATCATCGCGGCCGGCGCGATGCCTTCACGATTCCCGGCTTCGTCCCCGAGTTCATCCGTCCCCTGTTCTGCCGTGGCGCCGGCCCGTTCCGCTGGGCTGCGCTGTCAGGCGACCCGCAGGACATCGCGGTTACCGACGATGCCGTGCTGGAGACCTTTCCCGGCAAGGCGGACCTCGCCCGCTGGATCCGCAAGGCGCGCACGCACGTCCACTTCCAGGGATTGCCCGCGAGAATCTGCTGGCTGGAGTATGGGGAGCGGGCGGAGATGGGCCTCCGCTTCAACTGGCTGGTCAAGAAGGGCAAGGTCAAGGCGCCGATTGTCATCGGCCGCGACCACCTCGACACCGGCTCGGTGGCCTCGCCTAACCGGGAGACGGAGGGGATGAAGGACGGCTCCGACGCCATCGCCGACTGGCCCCTGCTCAACGCCATGCTCAACACCGCGTGCGGGGCGAGCTGGGTTTCGTTGCACCACGGCGGCGGCGTCGGGATCGGCTATTCCATTCACTCCGGCATGGTGGCGGTGGCCGACGGCACCGAGATGGGCGACCGGCGCCTCCAGCGGGTCCTCACCGCCGACCCCGGTACCGGCGTCATGCGCCACGCCGACGCGGGGTATGAGATCGCGATCGACACCGCGCGCGAACGCGGCATCGACCTGCCCATGCGCTGATCGTCGCGTGCCCGACCCGGCCACCCGACATCAGACTGCCGAGCATTCGCCATGCCAGTCCTGATCGACATCGGCACCCTCTACACCTGCGCGCCGGCCGGCACCCAGGGGGAGCTCCATCCCGTCCGCGACGCAGCGCTCGCCTGGGAGGGCGATACGGTGCGCTGGGTCGGCTCCGCCTCACAATTGCCGCCGCGCTATGCTGGTGGCGCGGTCGAGTCCGCTGGCGGCGCCATCGTCATCCCCGGTCTCGTCGATTGCCACACCCATCTCGCCTTCGGCGGCTGGCGCGCCGAGGAGTTCGAAGCCCGGATTCTCGGCAAGACCTACCTGGAGATTGCCGCGGCCGGTGGCGGCATCTCCTCGACCGTCGCAAAGACCCGGGCCGCCCCGTCCGAAGTCCTCCGCCGTCGCTGCGAAGTGCACCTGGAACAGATGGCGCAGCTCGGCGTCACGACCGTCGAGGCCAAGAGCGGATATGGCCTCTCGCTCGAGCATGAGCTCCGGCTGCTCGAGATCTACCGCGATCTCACCGCCGGAGCACAGCGAATCGTGCCGACGCTGCTTGCCGCCCACACCGTGCCGCCAGAGTTCCGCGGCCGCACCGCTGCCTACCTGAAGCTGGTCATTGAGGAGATCATTCCTGCGGTTGCCACGCAGAAACTCGCCCGCTTCTGCGATGTTTTTGTGGAGCAGGGGGTATTCAGCATCGAGGAGGGGCGGCGGGTCCTGCAGGCCGGGCTCGCCGTCGGGCTTCGCCCCAAGCTGCATGCGGACCAGATCACCTGCACCGGCGGAGCCGAACTTGCCGCGGAGCTGGGCGCCGTCTCGGCCGATCATCTCGAGCAGATCTCGGAGACGGGGATACGGCGACTCGGGGAAGCAGGGGTGGTCGCGGTGAGCCTGCCATTCGCATCGCTCTATCTCAATATGGCGCCGCTTCCCGCGCGGGAGCTCATCGAGTCAGGCGTCGCCGTCGCGGTGGCCACCGATTTCAATCCAGGCTCCGCTCCCAGCTATCACTTGCCGATGGCGTTGACGTTGGCCTGCACCCTGCAGCGGATGACGCCGAGTGAGGCACTCAAGGGCGCGACCAGCATTGCCGCGCGAGCGATTGGGCTCGACGGGGAGGTCGGTTCGCTGGAGGCGGGGAAGTCCGCCGACTTTGCGGTCATTGAGGCGGAGAGCGTAGACCAGTGGCTCTACCACCTGCGCGCCAACGCCTGTATGCGGACGGTGGTGCGGGGTAGGGAGATCTGGAAGTGCGGGGCCTGAGAAGTGCTCAATTTGCCTTCTGCCGTCAGCTTTCAACCTTCAGCTTTAAGCCTTTAGTCATCAGCGGGTTGAAGGGGTCGGTCAGATCTCACTCCTCACTGCTGGCGGCTGAAAGCTGACGGCTGACAGCTGAACGCTCACTTCAGCTTCCTGCCCACGAT
>JBDTTN010000225.1:0-5263 GCA_039930625.1 Gemmatimonadota bacterium
TGGCGGCGCTCAACAAGGTCGTCGCCGATCGGCCCCAGACCGCGGCGCAGTTCGCTGAGATGCTGGGCGCGCCCCCCGGCGCGACGGCTACCCGCTACACGGTCTCTCGAAACACGCAGACCAGGCGCACCCAGCAGCGCACTCCGCCGCGCGGAGCAGTCACGGTCACGGTCCAGAAGCGCTCGCTGCTGGCGTGGGGAATCGGCGTGGCGGCGCTCGTGCTCCTGGCCGGCGGCGGCATCGGCTGGTGGCTGACCCACCGGAGCGGGAGCGCGGCGGCAGATGTGGGAGGGCTCGACCCGAATCACATCGCGGTGCTGTACTTCAAGGACCTGAGCCCTGACAAGAGCCTCGGCGCCGTGGCCGACGGCTTCACGGAAGGCCTCATTAGCGCCCTCAGCCAGGTCCCGAGGCTCAGTGTTGTCTCCAAAGGCGGTGTTGGCGCGTGGCGCGACTCCACCGCCTCGCCGGACAGCATCGGACGGGCGCTGCTGTCAGGGATGGTCGTCTCGGGGGAGATCCTGCCGGTGGGCGACAAGCTGCGGGTGCAGCTCAATCTCATCAACGGCAACACCGGCGCCGCGATCCGGGGCGCCACGATCACCCAGCCCGCCGGCGATCTCCTCGCCGTGCGGGACTCGCTCGCAGAGCAGGCGGCACTCCTGATCCGCGCGCAGCTCGGCGACGAGATCCGGCTGCGGGATCAGCGCGAAGGGACCCAGAGTGCGGCGGCGTGGTCACTGATGCAACGGGCCGAACGGTTGCACAAGGAAGGGACCGCGGCGTCGGAGAAGAGTGACACGGCGGGGCTGACTCGGTCGTTCAATCAGGCCGACTCTCTGCTCGCGCAGGTCGAGGGCCTCGACAAGAGCTGGATTGACCCGGTCGTGCTGCAGGGTGCCCTGGCCTACGAGCGCTCGCGGTTCTTCGGGAACAATCCAACCGTCGCGGGCCGGTGGATCGAGGAGGGACTGCACCGGGCTGACCAGGCCCTGTCGCTGGACAAGGCGAAGAACGACGCTGACGCGTACGAGCTGCGCGGCAATCTGCGCTACTGGAAATGGAATCTCGAGCTGGAACGCGATCCCGCGGCCGCCAAAGTTCTGCTCCTCGCAGCGCAGAGCGACCTGGAAGCAGCGACCAAGATCAATCCGTCGCAGGCGGGGGCCTACGCCACGCTCTCCCACCTCTACAATCACACCAAGGCCAACTCGGACGTGGTCATCGCCGCTCGTGAGGCGCTGCGGAGCGACGCCTTTCTGAGCAACACCGACGTGATCATCCGGCGGCTGGTCTATGCCTCGTACGACCTCGGCAACCTCAAGGACGTCGACTACTGGTGCAGCGAGGGGCGAAGGCGATTCCCGGCGAACCCCGATTTCACCGAGTGCCGCATCTGGCAGATGACGATGAAGTCGGGGGAGCCGAATGTCCCTCTCGCCTGGGCGCTTTCAGACACGTTGGTGGCGATGGCGCCGGCAGCGAACCGCAGCTACACCACGCTCTACAATCACTCGATCATCGCCGGAGTGCTCGCACGCGCGGGCCTCAAGGACAGCGCCCGCCACGTCCTGGCCCGCTCCAGGGGAACCCCCGATACCGACCCGACCGCCGACCTCGCAAACATCCAGGCCTTCGTCTACACCATGCTTGGCGACAAGGCCGAGGCGATCGGCATGCTGAAGACCTACTTCAACGCGAGCCCCAGCCGCCGGGCCAACATGGTCGATGACAGCGGCTGGTGGTTCAGGGATCTGGACAGCGACCCGGAGTTCATTCGGCTCATCGGCCGAACCAGGTAGCCCTTGGGTCACGGGTCCCTCGCGGCCCGATCGCATCATGTGTCGTGGTGACGCCACACAGCGATGGCGGCCGCTGCCGGACTGGACCTCCGCAGCCCAACACGCCAAACCTTTTGCCCGTATACTTTTAGCGAGCGCAACCGGATTCTGTCAAGTGCCCGCGTGGCTCGCATCATTCATGCTGGAATCCGAGTTCTCCGCCCCGCCCCCTGAAGAGGTTTCAACATGCGCTTCGCCGTTCGCGCCTTCGCCGCTGGACTGGTGCTGCTCCTCGGCTGCTCCGATCAACAGTCGACTCAGCCCACCGCTCCGCGGAGTTTCGGTGGCCCGACCACCTATGTCACCTGCCCCAACATCGACCAGGCCCGAGCCCTGGTGAAGGCCCTCTACCCCGCGGGTGCCGCGCAGAACACCGCCGTCAACCAGGTGGTTCAGCTCTACAAATTTGCGGCCGCGAACAAGGTGGGCGATGCCCGCGCAGTCATGTTCAACCTGCTGCAGACGCTGCTGCAGAACTACTTCGCGGGCACGCTCACCGGCGGTCAGACGACGCCGACCCAGACCAATGTGCTGAGCCTCGTCAACGGGCTCTACTGCGTCGTGGGCCTGCCGCAGCCGAACCTACCGCTAGGCGTCCTCGGCCCTGATGGCGCCGCGGCGATCGTCCTCCCCGGAACGACAACCACGCTGGTCCGGACCGCCACCCAGTTCGCGGCGGTGAATGTCCCGGCCGCGTCGTTGCCTACCCCGGCGCTGGTCACCATCACCCGCCTGCCGGACGAGCCGGGCCCGCTGCTCACGCCGCTGGATCAGTACCCGGCATTCTACGAATTCACCGCTTCGCCGGCGGTTACCTTCAACGCCGATGTGCTGGTCGGTGTCTGCCAGGTCGCGAGCTTCACGCCGCCGGACTACTCCCGCCTCAAGGTCGGCCACAACGTCGGCCCGACAGTGGAATTGTTGCCGCGCACGGCTGTGCCGTTCATCGACTGCACCAACCTTACAGGCGGACTTGGCTTCGGGTTCAATCGCGGCTGGCGCGAGCTGGCCTCGACCCTGTTCCTGCCCCAGGCCGCCGAAGCTGCGACGGTCGCGACCTGCTGCCTCGGCGGAACTACCAAGAAGTTCAGCCCCTTCGGCGCGGTGGACACACTGGCGATCATCGATCCCGCCAGCCGGACCATCGAGGGACCCGCTAACACCCCGGTCACCGCGTCGCAGCTGCCCCGAGTCGTCATTGTGACCCCGACCGGCCGGCCGGTGCCAGGAGTGACCGTTACCTTTGCGATCCCGGCCGGCAGCCAGGGGAGCATCACCGGGGCAGTTCAGATCACCGACGCCACCGGCGCGGCGACGCTCGGTGGCTGGACTCTCGGCGACGGTTCGGTGCCCAACGACGTCACCGCGACCGCCACGCCACTCGTCCCCGGCAGCGGCTTCGCGAACAATCCGGCGCAGTTCCATGCCTTCACCCAATGAGCTGCCGTAGCGGCAACCAGCCATGAATGACACGGCCCCGTCCTAAGGACGGGGCCGTGTTGTTTCAGGGACCGGCCTCTGCTGCACCGAGTGCGCTCCGGAGAATGCGCAGAAACTGATCGATGCGCGCTTCCACCCGCTCTGGCCGGGGGCCGTGGCGGCGGAAGAGCCGAGGGTCGAGCGCTTCGGTGAGCAGCGCATCCTGAAATCGTTCCATGGTCCAGTCGAGTACGGAAACGATCATCTCGATATCGAGATCCCGCCGCACTTCTCCCCGCTCCAGACCGACTTCGACGAAACGGGTGGTCCCGTACGGATCTTCGCGGAACAGGAACCGGTTGATCTCCCGGCGGGTATCCAGATCCGTCCCGTAATTTCCGAGCAGTACCACTCGATAGGGGATCCAGTCCTCGTGCAGCATGTGCTCGGTACTGCGGAGCCAGTATTCGAGCACCGCCCAGAACCCGCGCGCCTGGACCGGCGCCGGTGCCTCGAGATAGGTCGGCAGGCTGGCCACCGCACGCCGGTATACTGCGAGGAAGAGTTTGTCCTTGCTGCCGAAGTGCTGGAATACCGATCCCTTGGCAATCCCGAGTTCAGCGGCGAGATCCTCCACCCGCATGCCGTGGTAGCCCTTTTCCGCGAACTGAAGCATCGCCGCATCGAGGATGCGGTCGCGCTTGCGCACCGTCGCGGCGCGCGGCTTGGCCTCTCCCGGACCACCGGACCGTTGTTCGCTCATCGGGATCTCCTCGCGGCGGATGGCGGAGGCGGGAATCTTCCCCGGCCTGAAGCCGCGGTCAACACAGGCGCGAGGGCCGTGCCGGAACGCGCCGCCCCGACCATGGCCCCCAGGCCAACCGACTAGATTCACGGCCGTCCGCCATACGCTTCATCGTCTCATGCCGCCTCCGGGAGTCTCCGTGTTCCTTGCCGCACTATCGCTGGTTGCCCTGCTCGACTCGACCGTCGTGCGGGAGATCCAGGTCGCTCCACTGGAAATCCTCCGCACCACCAGCACCGGTTCGGGTCGGCCGATCGTATTCCTCCCCGGCATCTTCGGCGGCGCCTTCAGCTTCCGCCATGTGATCGCCGAGCTCGTCCCGCGCGGTTATCGCTGCATCGTCATCGAGCCGCTTGCCTTCGGATCGTCGGCCCATCCGCCGAAGGTAGACTACTCCTTTGCGGCCCAGGCCGATCGCATCGGGATGGTGCTCGATAGCCTCGGCGCGACTGATGCGCTGATCGTCGGCCAGTCCACCGGCGCCGCGATCGCGTTCCGGGTTGCCTATCGCCGCCCTGATCTGATCAGCGGAGTGCTCTCCATCGATGGCGGCCCCGCCGAGATGGCCGCGACTCCGGGACTCAAGCACGCGCTCCGCTTCGGCGGATTCCTGACGAAGCTTTTCGTCGGCCCCGGCACGATTCGCAAGCGGGTCTGGCACGACCTCATCGAGAATTCCGGTGACACGACATGGGTCACGTCCGCCGTCGTGGACGAATACACCGCCGGCCAGGCTGCCGATGTCGACGGCACCATCGATGCGCTCCGCTCGATGGCGAAGTCCAAGGAACCGGAGTCGCTCAAGGAGCGCATCCATGAAATCCGGGTCCCGGTACGCCTGCTCCTCGGCACGGTAGAGCATCCGAGCAGGATCAAGCCGGAGGAGGTCGAGTTGCTTCAATCCTCGCTGGGCGACTTCGCGATCGAGAGTGTGGCCGGCGCGGGGCAGTATATCGAGGAGGAACAGCCACTGGAGGTCGTCGCCGCGATCACCCGGCTGGCCGGTGGCCCCACCGAAACTCCCCTGACGGCGACGGCACCATAGCGGCGTTACCCTCCTGGAGGAGGCGAAGCGATACTGTGTCCCACCACACATTTCACTGACCTGTGTGCTGGGACACAGCGAGCGCTGGCACCGAAGGCGTAGTGAGCGGGGTCCTCCCCTCGCAGCCTCCGGAGACACGCAATGGGCGCGGCA
>JBDTTN010000226.1:0-5263 GCA_039930625.1 Gemmatimonadota bacterium
GGCTGAAACTCCCAGAACCGCACCCCGGCCTGCAGCAGCGGCTCCCAGCGCGAGCGCGACGCCGCGCGGACAATCTGGGTATCGGTCACCGGCCCGGGCACGATGAACTCGACCACAACTCCGCGCTGCCGCGCCTGGACCAGTTCAGCGATGACCTGATCGTCAGGCACGAAGTAGGCGTTTGCCACCAGGATCGATCGCTCCGCCGCCGCGAAGGCCATCAGGTACATCAGCCGGACCGATTCGCTGCCCTCGCGCGACGAGCTCTTGAACACCTGCGCCTGCTGGGTCCCGACCGGCGGCAGCGCCGGGAAATAGCCTTCTCCCTGGAGGACCTCCCCGCGGGTCTGCAGCCAGTTATCCATGAATGCCGCCTGGAACTGGCTCGCAGCCGGCCCTTCCACGCGATAGTGCGTGTCGCGCCAGTGCTCGGGATCCTGGGCGTCTCCGAGCCACAAGTCGGCGATCCCCACGCCTCCGGTGAAGCCCACTCGGCCATCCACGACCAGCAGCTTGCGATGGGTCCGGTTGTTGAGACGATCCAGGGTATACCAGCGCACCGGGTGATAGCGGACCACCTCCGCACCCGCTGCCTTGAGGTGAGCGAGATAGTCCCCGTCCATGCGGTTGGACCCGAGCCAGTCGAGCATGATGTGCACCCGTACCCCGCTGCGGGCGCGCTCGGACAGCGCATCGACGAAGGCCGCCCCGATCGTACCGGACCAGTAGATGTAGGTCTCGAGCGTGATCGATCGCTCGGCGCTCCGGATGGCGTCGAGCATGGCCGGAAAGATCTGGTCGCCGTTCTGCAGCGTCGTGATCCGGTTTCCGCCGACCAGTGGCGGGCCGAGCAGTTGCCCCATGTCGCGGGCAAACTGGGGGTCCCGGACTCCGTACTGATGCCGGAGCTCGTAGACGTGCCCCGGCGAGCGCGGGACCAGATTGCGCAGCAGCACGACCCCGACAAGTGTCGCGAGTATCGTGAGCGCGATGTTCATCGCCGACCCACCGCCGCACAGCGCTCCGGCACCGGCATGATCGCCACACCACGGTTGAAAGCGATGTCTGGACGCACCCCTCGCATGATAGTCCAGCGTCCCGGCCCCGCGATATGATCCAAAGGGATGATATCTCCCGCGGGAGGCGGCCCTCGCCGAGCCGATCGCTGCAACCCCGGGAGCCCGGTCGCCGTAGGGATCGGTCGCTTCACTCTCCATTCCTGATTTCAGACCGAGCCCCGATGCGTCCAACGCTCCTCGCGATTGCCGGCGCCCTCTGCTGCGGCGCCATGACCGCATCTCTCGCCGCTCAGCAACCGGCGCCCATCGGCCACAGCGACAGCGTGCTCACCCTCTCCGACCCGACGCTGCTCATCGAGGACCTCGCCTGGGATGCGCGCACCACAACCTGGTACCTGAGCAGCGTGCATCAGCGGCGGATTCTCGCAATTGGGCGCGACGGTGCCATCCGCGACTTCGTCCCCGCCGCAGGCAGCGGGATGTGGAGCCCGTTCGCGGTCGCGCTCGACACCACCCGCAACCTGCTCTGGGTCGCGACCGCGGCCACACCGGAAGGACTCGGCACCCCAAAGGAGGATCTGGGCCGCACGGCGGTGCTCGCCTTTGAACTCGGCGGCGGCCGGCTCGCGGCGCGCCACGAACTCCCCAGACTATCGACAGCCCAGGCGCTCGCCGATCTCGCGCTGCTGGACGACGGTACCGTGATCGTCTCCGACTCGCGCGGCGGCGGACTGTACGCCCTGCGTCCCGGTCAGGAGCGTCTCGACGTCGTGGTACCGCCGGGGACATTCCGTTCTCCGCAGGGACCCGCGGGAATTCCCGGGACTCACGAGGTAATCGTCGCCGACTATTCTCGCGGACTGGCGCGGGTCGATCGCAGAACCGGTGCAGTCACCTGGTTCGCTCCGCCGGGAGACTTTGTGCTGAAGGGGATCGACGGGATTCGCCTGCGGGGACATACCCTGATCGTGGTGCAGAATGGCGTGCGGCCGAATCGGGTCGCGCGGCTCGAGCTGGACAAACGCTACGATCGTATCATCAGCGCGGAAATCCTCGAGGCAGGAACGCCCGGTCTCTCCGAACCGACGCACGGCACCTGGGTGGGGGATGATTTCGTCTTCATTGCCAACAGCGGCTGGGCGGCGATGGGTGCGGATGGCAACTTCACCGCCGGCGCCACCCTGGAGCTGCCGATGCTCCGCAGGTTGCGCGTGCCACGCTGAGCGATCGGCTCAGCCGAGCACCCGCTGCAGCATGCCTCGCGCTTCGTCCACGATCCGCTGCAGGTGTGTCTCGCTCGAGAAACTCTCCGCGTACAGCTTGTAGACGTTCTCCGTTCCGCTGGGCCGGGCGGCGAACCAGCCGTTTCGGGTGGTGACCTTGAGTCCGCCAATCGCGGCGCCGTTGCCAGGCGCCCGGGTCAGCCTGGTCTCGATCGGGTCGCCGGCGAGCGTTGTCGCTGTCACCGCCTCCGGTGTGAGCTTCTTGAAGCCCGCCTTCTCCGCCGCGGTGCACGGCGTGTCGATGCGGGTATAGACCGGCGCACCGAGTTGCGCGCTGATCTCCCGGTAGTGTTCGCCCGGATCCTTGCCGGTCACGGCGGTGATCTCCGCGGCGAGCAATCCGAGCAGCAGCCCGTCCTTGTCGGTGGTCCATACCGCTCCGTCGCGCCGCAGGAAACTCGCGCCGGCGCTCTCCTCTCCCCCGAAGCAGCAACTCCCGTCGAACAGCCCCGGCGTGAACCACTTGAAGCCGACCGGGACCTCCATCAGGGTGCGGCCGAGCTGCGCCACGACCCGATCGATGATGGCACTGGAGACGAGCGTCTTGCCGACTACGGACGAAGCTGACCAGCGCGGCCGCGAGCCGAGCAAATAACGAATCGCGACCGCGAGATAGTGATTGGGATTCAACAGCCCGGCGGACCGGGTGACGATGCCGTGCCGGTCGGCGTCGGGATCGCAGCCGAAGGCGATGTCGAATCGATCCTTCAGGCCGACCAGTCCGGCCATGGCCGACGGGCTGGAGCAGTCCATGCGGATCTTGCCGTCGTGATCGACGGTCATGAAGCCGAAGCGGGGATCGATCGTGGCGTTCACCACCGTCAGATCAAGCCCATACCGCTCGGCGATCGGCTTCCAGTAGGCGAGCGATGCACCGCCCAGCGGATCGACGCCGATCCTCAGCCCCGCCAGACGGATCGCATCGAAGTCGATGACATTGGCGAGATCAGCGATGTATTCGGCCGCGAGATCCGCGGTGCGGACCGTCGGCGCCGCAAGGCCATTACCGCTGGAGCGCTTTACGCCCCGATTGCCCTCCCTGAGCAGCGCGTTGGCGCGGTCCTGAATCCAGCCGGTGGCGTCGGTGTCGGCGGGCCCACCATTGGGCGGGTTGTACTTGAAGCCGCCATCCTGCGGCGGATTGTGGCTCGGCGTGATGAGGATGCCGTCGGCGCTCCGGCCATCGGCCGCCGCGCGATCCCGGTTCCAGCAGAGGATCGCCCGGGAGACGACCGGCGTCGGGGTGAAGCCATCGCCTGACTGGAGGACGACTTCGACCCCGTTCGCCGCCAGGACAGCGAGCGCCGTCCGCTCCGCGACCCGTGAGGCGGCGTGGGTATCCTTGCCCATGAAGAGCGGACCGGTGATGCGCTGCGCCACGCGGTACTCACAGATCGCCTGGGTGATCGCGAGGATGTGCCCTTCGGTAAAGCTGCCGTCGAAGGGAGTGCCCCGATGCCCGCTGGTGCCGAAGCTCACCAGCTTGGCAGGGTCGGAGAGATCCACCGGACGTTCGAAGTAGTCGCGCTCGAGCTGCGCGACATCGATGAGGAGCGAAGCGGGAGCCGGCAGGCCGGCGAGGGGGTGCATGACTCAACATACCGAATTCAGGGGCCGTGCGAGATGGGCCAGTTCTCTCAGGGGTTTCCTTGCCTTTCACGGCCTGGCGCACTATCCTAGAGCCGTCAGCAGGAACATCCCAAGCAGGGCCTTGCCGGGCGGGACTTGGACCCGCAAGTGCGAAGGCACGGACCACCGCGCAGAAGCGAGGGGTTCGTGCTTTTTCTGTATTCGAGATACTCCAAACGGATGACTGAGACCAACTCCCACGCAGCTCCAAGTTCCGGCTCCGCGGCGTCGGCCCAGCTCGCGGAGAAGCTTGGGCTTGCCGTCGCCGGGCTCATCGTGGTCGCCGCTGTCACCGGGCTCCTCGGCCACCTCGAGGGGTGGCAGCGGCTTGCGAAGCCGGTGGACTCGTGGCCCCGCCTCCGAACGATGCCGGCCTCGGCGCTGCTCGCCATGGGCATAGCGCTCTATGGCTTCCTTTCATCCCACCGCGCCCTAGCGGGATGGGCCGCGGGCGTCGGCGCGGCGATCGGCTTCGCGGGGTTGCTCGTCCAGCTCGGCATCCTGCCAGCGTCGGCCGACCGGATGGCGATGACGGCGGCGGTCATGATCATGACCGGCTCGGGCGCGATCCTGCTCATCTCGATGCTGGAGCACCCTTCCACTCAGGACCTGTACATCGGGATCGCCGGGTGCGTACTCGTCTCGCTCGCGGGCACCTTTGTCGTCGCGCGCATCGCGGGCGTGGTCGATCCGCTGGCGGACAGCGCGGTCGCGGGCGCCGCGCTGCAGACCTTGATCGCCTGCTTTCTGCTCGGCGCCTGGTTTCTGGTGGTTGTCTGGTCGCGCGGACAAATCGCCAGCGCTCCCTGGCTGGCGGGGGCCGTGGGTCTCGCCTCCATGATCACCGTGCTGATTCTCTGGCGGGCGCTCTCGGTGAAGGAAGGCGAGCAGGTCATGACGCTGGCGCGGCAGACGGGCTCCGCGGAACGCGCCACCCTGCTCCGGGATATCGAAGTCACCGGGCGGTCGCTGCAGCGCGCCGCCCAGTGGCGGCTGAACGGCGCCTCGGCCGAGCAGCAGGATGCTGCCCTGGCCGCGCTGATGCGCGACGTGCCGGGACTCGAGTACGGACTGTGGCTGCAGGTGGGCGACACGGCCCGCGCCGCGCCGTTCGTGACCGGGCTCGACTCCGCCTGGCACGAGTATGTCCGCCGCACCGGCACCCTGCCCGACTCGCTCGCCTTTCTGCCACTCGATCTCACCGCGCGGCGATTTCTGATCGTGGCCCCGGGTTGCGCCAACGGAAGCTGCGCCGGCGCCATGGTTGGCGTCGTCCGTGCCTCACAACTATTCCAGTCCGTCCTCACCGACACCACCCGGGGATTCCATTTC
>JBDTTN010000227.1:0-5236 GCA_039930625.1 Gemmatimonadota bacterium
GATCTCCGGCATGATCAGGATATGCCGGGCCTGCACCTCCGCCGGCTGGATCCGTTCCACCTGGATGATGTGGAAGCCGAAGGGTGTCTCGACCGGGTCGGAGATGACGCCAGGCTTGAGCCGGAACACGATCGCGTCGAACTCCGGCACCATGATGCCACGGCGGAACCAGCCGAGGTCGCCCCCCTGATCCTTGCTGGCCGGGTCCTGGGAGAAGCGCTTGGCGGCGGTGGCGAAGTCGGCACCCTTGCGAAGTTCGGCGACGATCGAATCGGCCTGCGCCAGCGCGCGATCCCGCGATGGCGCGGAAGCCTTGGGCGCGATCACGATATTACGAAAGGAGAGCGTCGCCGGGCGTGCCGGCAGCTGGTCCTGGTACTGATCGAAGTAGGTCCGCATCTCCCGCTCGGTCGGCTGCACCGGTTTGAGCTTGCCGTCGTCTTTAAGCTTGGAGAGCAGCCGATTGCGGAGCGCCGCCTTGCGCTGGCTCTCCGTGAGCCAGCGACGGAACTCCTCCGGCGTCTGGAACCCCGACCGGGCCAGCTCGGCGCGGAAATCCACCTCGGAGGTGAAGCGCTGGCGTACATTGCGGAACTGCTGCTCCACGCCGTCGGAGATCTCGGTGTCGCTCACCTTGATGGTGGTGTCGCGCTGGGCCACCTGCACCATCACTTCCGCATCGATCAGGTCGGAGATCACCTGACGGCAGAGGGCGTGGAACTCACCCAGCGTCTTCGGCACCTGGCCATTCTGGGCGCGCTGCGTAAAGATCTCCTCCTCAACCTGCGATGAAAGGATGGGCACATCGCCCGCCACGGCCACCACCCGGTCCACCACCCCAGGCAGCGTGTCGCAGCGAAAGCCCGAAGGCTGCTCCGGTGCCTGCTGCGCCCATGCCACAGACGCGACAAGGACAGCACAGGCGCCAAGCAGCGTCGGGCGGAGCATCGTCACGGCCTCCCTGCGGGCCCGGCCGGCGGCGCGGGGCTGAATGGCGCGGCTCCGGCGGGTGGCTGGTTCGGCACCGCCTGCGGCGCCTGCGCACTGGAGTCGGCCTTGGCCTTGAGGACCTTCGCCAGCTCCACGGCGCGATCGAGACCGGCGCGGTTCACCTTGAAGTTGCCCGACTCCCGCAGCGTCGCGGCGAGCTGTGGCGGAATCGGCCGGGGCCGCAACGCGCCGGACGCGATACGGTCCCAGTAGCTCTCCACTTTGATGGATGCGACGCGCACCCGGTCGGCAGTGGTGTTGGCGGAATCGGTCATATCGGAGCCGTAGAGGTCCAGACCCATGCGCAGCGTGTCGAGCTGGCCGTGGTACCGGGCCTGCATCCCCGCCCACTCCAGCGGCGTCACGACGATGCCGGCCGAATCGGCCTGCTGCAGCAGCAGCTGATTCTGGGCGATGAGACGAGCGAACTGGATCAGCGTGGAATCGGGGCGGCCAACTAGATCTCTCCCCCAGGTCGGTCCGAGGGCGTTCGACCAGCGCATGAACTGCGCAACAGTGAGCATCCCGCCATCGTACGTCGCCAACGATTTCTGGGAGTGCATCGCCTCGGCGTGATTGGCGATCGCCTCACGCATGTTCGCCGGGGCACCTCCGTCGACCTTGAGATGGCGCCGGGCGCCGAGGCTGTCGAGGTAGGCCGAGTCGAGGGCGGCACCGATCCGCTCGCGCGCATAGGTGACCAGCCGCTCGCGGATTTCGGCGGCGGGTGGGCGCCGAATGATGTGGAATCCGAAGGGAGATTCGAGTACCGGCGTCATCGCGCCGGGGGCGAGACTCCAGCCCGCACTGTCGAAGACGGTGACCCACTTCCCCTTGGGTGCCGGCGGCAGGTACCCACCGTCCCCCTTGCTCCCGGGATCCTCGCTGACCTGGGTCGCCAGCTGGGCAAAGTTGGCACCGCCCTTGAGCTTCGCGTAGGCGGCCTCGGCCTTGCGCTGGGCCGCCACGCGTAGCGGCGGCTCCGCGTTTGGCGGTACCCGGAACAGGATGTGCTGCAGCAGCCGCACCTGGTCCGCGTTGTAGATGCTGTCGGCAGTCGCGGGGGTCATCGGTGCACGGTGGGTGACCAGCGAGTCATGCCAGCGGCTGCCGCGAATCTCCGAAATCTCGGGCCACATGACCTGGGCCACCACCGCCGAGTCAGTCAGCGACTTCCCATCCGCCAGCGCCTGCGCAAAAAGGGTGTGGTCCACCCACATGTTTGCGATGAACTCGGCGGCATCCCGGGTGAGCGGGACCCCCTTGATGGAGGTCATCATCTTGGCGAGTCGCTCCACCTTGAGTTCCTGCCCGCTCGCTTCGGCCGCCACCTCGGGCCGCGCGGACACCATGTCCTTCATCTTGTCACATCCCGCCAGCGCCAGCGCCAGCACCACCATCGACCAACGTCGCATGACTGCTCCAGTTCAATGTTGCCCGGGATTCCCAGTCCGAGAGGAGCTGAGGACGACACAGTGAGGCGTGCACCACCGCAGCTCCCTGTACTCCTCATTCCTCACGGCTTTGTTTCGATCTGCTTCTCCGCCACGGTATCCAGCGCCCGTACCAGCGCGGGGACCAGCGACTCGCCGCCCAGCCGCGTCAGCCGCAGCGCGAGTGGCACCGTCCGCCGCACTTCCACCGCGAGTTGCACGTGGTCGAACGCGGCGGTGAGCCCCGCGAACCGGGGTGCCGCGCCTTCGCGGAAGGTGAGCCGAGCCTCGTCGCCCCTGACCAGCAGATGCTGCAGACCGAGTACCGCGCCGACGGCCCTGAGCCGCGCCATGTTGAGCAGCGTTTCGGCGGCCTCAGGGAGGGGGCCGAAGCGCTCCCGCAGCTCGTCGCGAAGCGGTTGAATGTCGCCAGAGGCCGCAGCCCGCGCCAGTCGGCGGTAGAAGTCCAGCTTGACGTCGTCCGAGGCCACGTACTCGTCCGGCAGGTGGGCCGGCCGATCGAGCACCACCTCCGGCGGCGCCGGCCGCTCGCCCTTCCCCACCTGACCGCGCAGCGCCTTGACCGTCTCCTCGAGCCATCGCAGGTAGAGATCGAACCCCACCGCGTGTGCATGCCCCGACTGCTCCTGCCCCAGCAGGTTGCCCGCACCCCGGAGCTCCATGTCCTTGAGGGCGATCCGGTAGCCAGCCCCCAGGTCGGTGTGGTGCTCCAGGACCTTGAGCCGCTCCTCGGCATCCCGGTCGATCTGGTCCGGCACCACGAGGTAGCAGTAGGCCCGGCGGTGGCTTCGCCCTACCCGGCCGCGCAGCTGATAGAGCTGCGCCAGCCCGAAGCGGTGGGCGTCGTGCACGACCATGGTGTTCGCGTTGGGCACGTCGAGCCCGGATTCGACGATCATCGTGGAGACGAGGATGTCCACCTCGCCGGACACGAACCGCCGCATCACGTCCTCCAGTTCGTCGGCCGCCATCTGTCCGTGCCCGACCCCGACCTTCGCCCGCGGCGCGAGCGAGCGCACCCGAGCCGCGATGGTCTCGATCGTCTCGATCCGGTTGTGCACCACGAAGACCTGGCCACCACGATCCAGCTCCCGGGCAAAGGCCTCCTCCAGCAGGCCGTCGTCCCACGGCTCCACAAAGGTGAGAATGGGTGAGCGGTCCCGCGGAGGAGTTTCGATGAGTACCAGGTCGCGAAGTCCGGCGAGGGAGAGATGCAGGGTGCGCGGAATAGGAGTCGCCGTCAGGGTGAGCACATCCACCGTGAGCCGGAGCGTCTTGAGCCGCTCCTTGTGCTTCACCCCGAAGCGATGCTCCTCGTCCACCACCAGCAGGCCGAGATCCTTGAAGATGACGTCCGGAGAGAGCAGCCGATGGGTCCCGATGACGACGTCGACTTCTCCCGCCGCCAGCCGTTCCAGCACGGCCTTCTGCTCCTTCGCGGTCCTGAAGCGGGAGAGCACCTCGACCTTCACCGGAAAGTCGGCGAGCCGCTCGGTGAAGGTTCGCGCGTGCTGATCGGCCAGGATCGTCGTCGGCACCAGCACCGCCACCTGCTTGCCGCCCTGGATCGCCTTGAACGCCGCGCGTACGGCGACCTCCGTCTTGCCATATCCGACGTCGCCCACCAGCAGCAGGTCCATCGGGATCGGCTGCTCCATGGCGCGCTTCACCGCATCGGTAGCCTTGCGCTGGTCAGGCGTGTCCTCGTACAGAAAGGCCGACTCCAGCTCGCGCTGCCAGCGGGTGTCAGGCGGGAAGGGATATCCGGCGCTCACCTTCCGGCGCGCGTACAGGTCCAGCAGCTCGGCGGCCATCTCCTTGATCGCCTGCCGGGTCTTGTCGCGTACCCGCTGCCACGAGGTCCCGCCCAGCTTGTGCAGCCTCGGCGGCGGCTGATCGCCGTCGTCACCGGCGGCGCGGTAACGCTCCAGCTGATCCAGCCGGTAGAGTGGCACGTTGAGGCGGTCGCCACCTTCGTATTCGACGATCGCGACCTCGAGCGTAGACTCTCCGACCGTGATGGTCTGAATCCCGCGGTAGATCCCGATGCCGTGCTCGAGATGCACGACGTAGTCACCCCCCTGCAACTGCCCCGTCGCCGCGGAGGGCGCCGCCTGCCGATAACGGCGGGCGCGCCGGAGCCGCCTGGCCCGGCGGAAGATTTCGTGATCGGTGAGCACCCGGAGGCTCCGCATCACGAACCCGCCGTCGAGCGCGCCGATCGCGAGCGTTGCGTTCACCCGACTGCCACCCTCATTCAGCAGTTCGTCCAGTCGCTCGAGCTGCCCCTCGTTGTCGCACAGGATCAGTGAGGGAATCTCGCCGGCCAGCATGCCGCGCAGGCGGCGGATGTCCCGCTCCACCGCTTCCGGAGGAAAGAACCCCGCATTCAGGTCCGGGACCGGATCCCGCGTCGAGATGCGCGGGAACGCCGACATGCGCTGAGCCCACGACACCGGCGGCTCGAAGAGATCCTCCCGTACGGAGACCTCTTCTCCCAGCCGCCGGGCGACCTCCAGATGGTGAGCCGCCTCCCGCCAGCAGCGCGACACCTCTTCCTGATTGGCGGTCGAGGAGTCCTCCATGAGCAGCGTATCGGTGGGGAGCAGTTCAAGGATGCCCTGGCGGGTGGCGGGACCCTCGGCGGTCGAGTCGGCCGAATCCTTCGGGCGCCGGGTCGCGGAGCCTCCGAGCGGCAGGATGGTGATCTCGTCCAGGGCATCGCCGGAGCGCTGGGTCGTCAGGTCGAAGATACGAATCGTCTCGAGGTCGTCCCCCCACCACTCCAGCCG
>JBDTTN010000228.1:0-5223 GCA_039930625.1 Gemmatimonadota bacterium
AGATCGGGCCTGAGCAGCAGCGCCCCGCGGGACCGGAGAAATGGATTACTGAACTGCTCCAGCGGATCCGCGCCGGAGAGGTAGATCTGCCGCTGCTTCACCGCGTTGTCGCCGCTGGTGCTCACGCCGCCATAGAAGCGCAGCCCGACTCCCCAGCGGGTCCCCAGGTCCCGGTGCGCGGTGGTCTCGAGGGTGAAGCGGCCATAGAAGGGATCGAGCTCGGTCCGCGCCGTCGCGAAGTTGAGACCGAGCCGGTTGTACGCGATGCCGCCAGCGAGCGACGTCCGGGTGCCTAACGTCCAGGCGCCGCGGCGGTCCTTCGTCGATCCGGTGATCGCCAGTTCGACCGTGCCGGCATTGTCGTAGTAGCCCGGATCGAGGTAGCGGAAATCGTCCGGCTGCAGCCAGGTGAGCCCCAGTCCGAAGGTCGTCGTCGGCCCGAAGCTCAAATGGTCGCGCCGGGTGCGCTCTACCGCGAGCCGGCCGCCGAACCTCCCTTCCACGTTGTACGCCTCCAGCGTCTGCGACAGCCCCGGGCTCCGGAGCCAGGTCGGGTTCTTCGCCCGGACCATGAAGTCCTGGTCTTTCACCTTGAAGGCCTTGTCGCTCTGCCACCCGGTGCCGTAGCTGAGCAGCGACTGATTCTCCTCGAAGCGCCCGAAGTAGTTCTCCCGGGTCCGGAGCCCGAGGGTGATGCCGCCGGCATCGTTGTACCACGCAGCGGGCATCCAGCCCTCGGTGCGGTGATCGCGCGCGGAGCGCTCGCTGAACCAGGTGTCGATGTAGCGTTCCCGTTTCGGCTCGCGGGAGACAATGCCGAGAAAGCCGCGCCGCCACGAGTTGTTGAGCATGTTCCAGTCGCGGGTGCGGAGCCGCGGGTCGAGCAGCACCTGCTTCGGAGGGGACCGCGTCTCCACGCTTACCCATTCACGCCCGGCGAGCCCATCGGTCCGCACCACCGCTGTGTCGGATTCCCCGATGACCCAGACTTCGACCGGGAGCCTGCCTTCGCCCTTGCGGATCACCTCCACCTTCGTGGTGTAGGGTGCGCATGGCACCACGTCGCCGCACGGCGTGGCGCTGCTCGTCGTCACCCGGCCCACCGCGTAGTCCACCAGCGCGTTGCCGTGCAGCTGCTGCGCCATGAGGGTCGAGAGATCCATCCCTGACACCTCCTCCGCCACCGAGCGGAACCCCGCCTCGTCGACATGCTTGAGCTTCCAGCGGTCGTAGAAGGTCCGCATGATCCGGTGCAGCGTCTCATCGCCCACGACGTAGCGCAGCTCGTGAAAGAACTGTTCGCCCCTGCTGTAGATCGCGATGTTGTAGCTGGTGAAGTCGCGGTAGTCCTCGCCAGGGAGGCTCGCCGGTTCACCGATACCGTCGAGGTCCATGCCGGTGAGGAAGCCCTCAGTCTGCAGGAAGCCGTCGGTGCCCGGATGCTGGGCCTCCTCGAACAGCGACTCCTGGAAGCTGGTGAAGCCTTCGTCCAGCCATCCCTCGCGCCATTCGTTGTTGGCGAGGATGCCCATCACGTAGTTGTGTCCGACTTCGTGCACGATCAGCCCCTGACTGGCGGAGCCGTTGTGCACCATCATCGGGAACTCGGTCCCGCCGCCCTCGATCCGATGCAGGTTGGTCATCTGGGGCCACTCGAAGGGCCCGAAGAAGCCATCCAGCCATTCCAGCGCCTTGGCGGTGCGCGAGGTCGCGATGCCATGCCCCCAGGTCGCTTCGTCGCCGGGGCGGTAGAGCACGTGAATCGCTACCTTGCCCCACGCGGAGCCCTCGTACTTGTAGTCGGGCGTCATGCTGAGCGCGAAGTGATGTACCTGCTCCGCATACCACACCACCCGCTTGCGGCCCGGCGCCGGTGCCGTCGGGTTCACCGCCGCGCATGCCGGTGCATTCGGGTAGAAGTCGCGCTGGTACTGGACCGGACGGTCCGGCACCTGGTTCACGCGCTCCCACCCCGGATCGCCGCAGATCGGTACGCCGGTCGCCCCGAGCACCTGATCCTCGGCAACATCGAGGTCAACTAGATAGGTCGCGAACTCGCCGTAGAACTCGCCGCCCGGATAGAGAGGGTGCTCGGCCCAGCCGTGCTTGTCGTACACCACGACCTTGGGATACCACTGCGCGAAATCGAAATGCCGCCCGCGGCGGCCCTGGCGGCGAGGCACCGTCGAAGGCCGGGCGTCCCAGTCGAGGTCCACCACCATCGAATCTCCCGGAGCGAGCACCGCCGGGAGCAGGAACCGCACGATGGTGCTGTCGGGCGCGTAGGGATAGATCGCCGTGGCGGGCTGGCCCATGATCCGCACATTGCGTACGTGATTGAAGGCGAAGTCGGGATCCTTGAGATCGTTGAAGCGCCGCCGCCGCTCCACCGAGTCGGCGTCGGCCCAGCGCGATCCGGGCCGAAAGGCATTCAGATGGAGGTGAAAGGAGATGCGGTCCAGCGCATCAGGCGAGTGATTCACGTACACCACTCGCTGCGTCCCCGACAGCACACCGGTCAGCTCATTCAGGGAGGCATGGATTTCGTAGCGGACGGACTGCTGCCAGTAGGGCGTATTGGCACCCGGCGCGGCCTGCACCGCGGCGGCAAGCGAAAAGAGAGCGATGAGCATAGGGAGGGAAAGTAGACGGTCACGGGGAGCGGCGGTACGCGCAGCCGCTCCCCTCCAGTTCAGGGAACCCGCCGGAAGACCGCCCCGTCAACGTCCGGAATCCTGAGCTCCGCCACCCGTCCGTCCGGGTCGAGGATGAACTGCACCACGATCGGGGGACTGCGGCCGTCGCCCAGGGCCACGTGCCAGCTGTCAAGATTCCAGTGCGTCATCGGGCCGCGCAGCTCCGGGCTCGCGCCCATCTGGAATTGCAGCCCCTCGCCCACGAGCGCTATCTCTGCGTCACCCCAGATCGGGTGGACATACTTCCCTGCATAGTTCGCTGGCGCCTGGCTTGCCGGGGCGAGGGTGCCGGGAGCCTGCCCCGCCGCCTGCTGCGCCGAATCGGCCCTGGCTCGCCTGCCGGCGTAGAGCGCGAGCAGTTCCCGGTTCCAGTCGCGCGGAGCGCCGCCCAGGAAGAGATCGAACACCTTGAGCATCACCGCGTGCCGGAACTCGGCGTGATCCAGGTTGCCGAAGACATAGACTCCCACGCGCTCATCGGGGAGCAGTCCGATGATTGCAGTGCGCCCGTCGAGACTGCCGGTGTGGAACGCTACGAAGTGCCCGCGGTAGTCCTGCTCGAACCAGCCGAGTCCGTAGGTCGTCCAGTGTGGCCGGGTCAGCTCCATGGTGGGATAGAACTCGTCGGCGGGGATGATCGCGTGCGGCGCGAACAGCATCCGGTAGCCCGAGTCGCTCAGCAGCCGTCGCCCAGCGACCTGTGCGCTGTCAAGCAGAAACCGGATCCAGGTCGCCATGTCCTCGGCGCTGGACCAGATCGCGCCCGCCGACGCAAGTGTATCCACGGTCTCATCCGCGATCGGCTGCACCGTCTGGTGAATGCGGTAGTGCGGCGAGGAGACATTCGGATCTCCCGCCGCCGCCATCCGCGCGTAGCTCGGATAGGTGCGGCTCATCCCCAGCGGCCCGAAGAGGCGGCGGCGGAGAAAATCCCCGTAGCTCATCCCCGAGGCGCGCGCGATGACTTCTCCGGCCAGCCCGTACATCACGTTGTGATAGACAAATCCGCCACGGAGCGGGTAGGCCGGCGTGAGCAACCGCATGCGGCGGAAGATTTCTTCGGAGCCCAGATCGCCCCGGCTCCACAGCAGGTCGGCGTTGGGCAGGCCGGTGTTGTGGGTGAGCAAGTCCACCACGCGAAGGTCGCGCGTCACATAGGGATCCGGCATCTGGAATTCGGGCACCCACTTGGTCACTGGATCGTCCCACGTCAGGCGGCCATCATCCACCAGCATCGCCACTGCAAGCGACGTCATCGCCTTGGTGGTGGACATCATCCCGAAGAGCGTCTGCCCATCCACGGCGCCCGGCTCGCCGAGCCGGCGGACGCCGTAGCCGCGAGTGAGCAGGATGCTGTCGTTGTGGACCAGTGCGATCGAAAGGCCCGGTACCTCCCAGTCCTTCATCCCCTGACGAATGAACCCGTCGAGTTCGTGGACGATGGCGTCCGCGGAGCGGGACGCCTGCGATCCCCCGGCGCGCGTCTGCGCCGATCCTGCAGCAAACGGGACGACCGCCAGCACACCAGCGAGCATTCGCGTTGCACACCCGGCCAGGAACCGCTGCATGCAGTGCCGCCTTCGTTGGAGGACTGAGTGACCAAGGGCTAGATGTGCCGGCCCCCGGCAGCGCTGTCAAGCCGACCGCATAGCAGAGGGGCCCATCCGCCTGGATGGGCCCCTGTTCGTACGGCTGACTCCGGAATTGGGCGCCTGCCTACCGCGCCAGCAGCGCCCGCCGGAGCACCGCCATCCGCCGTTTCACCGACCCGTCGAATACCCGGTCCCCGACCCGCACGATGACCCCGCCGAGGATGCCGGGATCTTCAGTGAAATTGGGGAGCACCTGCTGCCCCATCACCGCGGTGAGACGCGCGGCGATCTTCTGCCGGAGCGCTTCATCAGCGGGATGTGCGGTCGTGACCGAAGCGCGTACCCGGTTGAGCTTGAGGTCGAGCAGGCCGAGATACTCCGTGGCCATCAGGTCGAAGAGTCCCTGCCTGCCCCGCCGAATGACGCTCTGCAGGAATAGCACGAACTCCTTCGGCGCGGAGCCCTTGAGCGCATCGGCCAGCAGCGCAGACTTCTGCCCCTTGGTGACCTTGGGCGACATCAGTACCGCCTGCACCGATGGCGCCGCGGCGATGCCTCCCGCCACGGCGTCCATCAGCGTTGCGTACTCCTCCGTCCGCCCGCTCTTCTCCGCCAGGGCGAAGAGCGCCTCGGCGTAGTTGCGAGCGATGGTGACCGGTCTCAATTGGGCTTCTCCAGCGAGGCAATGTAACCCTCGACCAGGGCGCGGTCGCTGCTGCCATCGAGCCGCTGCCCGATGAGCTTGGCCGCGGCGGCCAGCGAAAGATCGACCGCCTCACGGCGGAGCTCCGTGAGCGCCTTGTCCCGCTCACCCACGATCTCCCTACGGGCGCGATTCAGCAGCTCATCCTGCTCGAGCCGAGTCTTCTCGATGGCGACGGTATGCTCCCGCTCCGCCGCCGACTTGGCCTCGGCCATCATGGCCTGGGCCTGGG
>JBDTTN010000229.1:0-5213 GCA_039930625.1 Gemmatimonadota bacterium
CTCACCGGGCTTCGAGAAGTGCCTCCGCTTTCTTTCTGCGCCCGTGGGCACGCCGTTCGTTCCGCGAACCACGGCGGAGGTGGCCGCCGCGCGCAAGGATTGCCATCAGGTACGTCAGGCGGATAAAGCGCACTGAGCTGGGCGCGCACCCGCCGCGCCGGGCCGCCACAATTCAGGACTCTATACCGGGAGGAAGTGATGCCTGCGGATCTCACGCCGGACGATCGAGACGCGCTCGAAAAGATCGTCGGCCAGCTTGAGGCCGCCTGGAAGGCGATGGACGGCTCGGCGTTCGCCGCGCCGTTCGCAGCGGATGCGGACTTCGTGAACATCCGGGGCGAGCACTTCCGCGGACGGGGCGCGATTGCCGCGGGCCACACGGCGATCTTCCGGAGCATCTACGCCGGCAGCACCACGCGCATGACCGTCGAGGGGGCTCGCCTGCTGCGCGCGGAGGTCGCGCTGGTGCGGGTACATTCGCTGCTGGATGCCCCCACGGGCCCGCTGGCAGGACGACATGGGGCCCGTTTCTCCCTGGTGCTCACGAGGGAGCCCGGCGGCTGGGAGATAGCGGCGCTGCACAACACGCTGGAGGCACCGCCGGGGCCGCCGCGCTGATGCCAGCGGCACGGCGTCACCCCGACCGCGCCGCCACTCAGGTGGCGTAGCGGCCGAATTCCATTCAGGCCCGGGCGACTTCCAGGGTCGCCCCTGATTTCTTCCGGCTCAACACCCCCGCGCTGACCAGCACCACGACGACTCCGACCGGGAAGACCTCCAGGTAGGTCATCCCCACATTCACCAAGGGGTTTTTGTACATCTCAGCGAACTTGGCCATCTTCTCCTTCTGGACCGCGAGCTCAGCCTCGGTCGCCCCTGCGGCCTGGGCCCTCTCGATGGCGCGCGCCGCGTATTTCTCCGCAAAATCCGGCGCCATGGTGTGATAGATGACCTCCCAGGTCGCCACATAGCAGGTCGACGCGATCAGCGTGATCAGAATCCCCACCTTGAACGCCCGTCCGAAGCCGATCGTGCCGGCCATCACGTTGTCGCGATAGGAGCGGATGCCGAAATAGACCATCAGAAAGGCGAGGATCATTGTCGAGTAGCCAATGACATAGCCACTCTCGCCGACCTGATCCTGGAACGGCAGTGCGATGACCATCAGCGCCGCAATGATGCCGCCGGAGATCAGGCCAAAGGTCCAGACGGTGCGTTTCATACGCCGCTCCATTGTGCAGGGTGTGAGGGGTTCAAGATGGAGCCATCATAGGTCGCTCACCGTGGTTCCGCGTCACCATTTCGGATGATTTTCGCCGTTCCACCGGAAAATCACCCCTTCGTGTGAGCCTCTGGCGTCCTCAAGCCGGTCAGGGGATCAGCCCGAGCTCCTTCCCCAGCTGGACCGCCTGCGTCCGCCGTCTCGCGCCCAGCTTTTCGAACACCCGACTCGAATGGGTCTTGACCGTGTTCTCGCTCACGAATACCCGTTCGGCAATCTCCCGGTTGCTCAGCCCCGCCGCCATGAGTTCCAGGATCTGCAGCTCCCTCCTGGTCATGCCGATGGCGGCGAGCTTTTCCTCGTTCCGGGTGAATGTTGCCGGTGCTGGTACGGCTACCTCCCGTACCACTACCCGCTCCTCCCGCCCGGTGATCCTGAGGCCCAGCCAGATACCGAGCATCACGAAAATCAGCGCGACGAGTCCGCTGTATATCTCAACCGCGTAGTCCATCACGAGGTAGTGGTATTCGATAGCCTTGAGCAGCGCGATGAGCGCGCCTCCCAGCAGGCCATACAGCAGGACCGGTTTGTACACGCCCCAACTTCGCAGCAATCGGGCTGGCACGCCAGTAAACCACCGCATCGGATGCGCAGTCCCGGCCCCGTGAACCGTGACGCCGCAACCTTGCCGGAAGGGGCCCGCGCCGGCAGCTTATCCGCGGTCGTCCGCCAGCCACGAAGGGGATGCATGGCACGCACTGTGACGCCGACGTCGGATCGCTACCGTCAGCTCGACGACGCGCAGATTCTCGGGACGCTGACCCGACTTCGCGACCGGATCAACGAGCGGTTCCCCGATTCCGGTCTGGGCCGGGTTGCCGGGGAAGTCCTGGCGATCAACTCCGAGACGACCGCGTTCGTGAACTACGTCCGCCGGCCCAACTGGCCGCTCCGCATCGGGGCGGCGCTGACCATCGCGGCCATGGCCGTGGTGCTGGCCGTGAGTGTGAACTCCCTCCGGCATTCGGCGGGGATCAACGGAGTCGCCGATCTCATACAGGCCACCGACGCGGCGATCAGTACCCTGGCTTTTCTGGGTGCCACTGTCTACTTCCTGATCACCCTCGAGAACCGGCTCAAGCGGCGACGGGCCCTCGCCACCCTGCACCAGCTGCGCAGCGTGGCGCACATCGTCGACATGCACCAGCTCACGAAGGATCCCGAGCAGCTCTCGGCCGCAAGGGCGGACACCGCCTCCTCTCCCGCGCGCGACCTGACCCCCTTCGACCTGGGACGCTATCTGGACTACTGCAGCGAGCTCCTCGCCGTGATCAGCAAGCTGGCGGCGCTGCATGTGCAGCACTTCAACGATCCGGTCACCCTCGCCGCCGTCAACGACATCGAAAGCCTGACCACCGGGCTCTCCAACAAGATGTGGCAGAAGATCACGCTCCTCGATAGCTTCCGCGCTCACGCGGTTTCGACGATAGCTGCCCGGCCGAGGTGACTGGAATGGCAAGTCAGGCAGACGTCCGGCGCATCGCGCTCTCGCTGCCTGAGACGGAAGAGGCCCCGAATCACTTCGCCTTTTCGGTTCGCAACAAGGGCAAGCAGAAGGGCTTTGTCTGGGTGTGGATGGAGCGGGTGACACCGAAGCAGCCCCGTGTCCCCCAGCCAAAGGTCATTGCCGTTATGGTGGCGAGCCTCGACGACAAGGATTTCCTGCTGGCTCTCGATCCGGCGAAGTTCTTCACCGAGCCGCACTACAACGGCTTTCGCGCCGTCCTCGTCCGGCTCCCGGAGGTGACCGCCCGTGAGCTGAGGCCGCTGATCATCGAGGCGTGGCGTTGTCAGGCGCCCAGGGAGCTGGACCTGGAACGGAAGGCACCTCGCCCGCGAACCGCCTGGCGGGCCCGGCGCTGACAGGCTGAAGGGAGACCATCGATGTCACCACGCCTTTCGATCTCCGCAGTGTGATGAGCCGAACGGTGCCGTGCGGACGCGCATCGGGCATCGACCAACTCCCGGCGAGGTGTCACTGATGCGTGGGATCCTGGTGGCGCTTGCAGCAGTCTCGCTCGTGCGACCGCCGTTGCCGGCGCAGCAGCCGGTGACATCGAGCCGGCACCTCGGGACTGTGCGCTTTGCAATCTCCTGTAATGCCGCTGTCCGCCCCCGCTTCAATCAGGCCGTAGCCCTGCTGCATTCCTTCGCCTTCCCCGAAGCGGTCGCCAGCTTCAATGCGGTCCTGCGTGAGGATCCCCACTGCGCCATCGCTGCCTGGGGGCTGGCACTCAGCGCCTGGGGGAATCCATTCGCACCGGGGAGCAGGTCGGCCGAGCAGCTCCGGAGCGGCCAGGCCGCGGTCGATCGAGCCCGGAACACCGGGAAGCCGACTGCGCGTGAGCGCGGCTACATCGATGCGGTGGTGCAGCTGTACGAGCACGCGGACTCCCTGAGCCAACGAGCGCGCCTGATCGGGTACCGCGACGCCATGGCGGCGTTGACCGCGCAGGCGCCGTCAGATACCGAGGCCGCGATCTTTCATGCCCTGGCCCAGTCCGTCGCAGCCGATCCCGCCGACAAGAGCTACACCAGTCAACTCGCGGCCGGAGCCACCCTCGAGCGGTTGTTCGCGGTCATGCCGGATCATCCCGGTCTGGCGCACTACATCATTCACACCTACGACGTGCCCGCTCTGGCCCATCGGGCACTCGCCGCCGCCGAGCGCTACTCGCAGATCGCTCCGGGGATGTCCCATGCCTTGCATATGCCGTCCCACGTCTACACTCGCGTCGGCGCCTGGCAGGAGTCCATTGATGCGAATGTGGCCGCGGCGGCTGCGGCGCATCGCGAGGGCGCCGTCGCCGAGGAGCTGCACTCCGGCGACTATCAGGTCTACGCCTATTTGCAGACAGGCCAGGACCGTGCGGCACGCCGCGTCGTCGCTTCGCTACCGGCAGTTGCCAGGCGGTTGGATCCCACCAGAATCACGACCGGCGCTCCTCCTGCCGCGGGCTACTTTGCGATCGCGGCCATCCCCGCGCGGTATGCTCTCGAGCGCGGCGATTGGGCCGATGCGGCTCGACTGGAGCGGCTCCCCAGCCCGGTTCCCTACGCCGATGCGGTGACCTGCTTTGCCAGGGCCGTGGGTGCGGCCCGGAGCGGCGACACGCTGGGCGCAAAGGCGGCCATCCTCGAGCTGGGGCGCATTCGTGACTCACTCGCCGATCAGCACGAAGCCTATTGGCGTGACCAGGTCGAGATCCAGGTGCTGGACGCAACGGCATGGGAGGCGCTTGCGGCCGGGCGGAACGCCGAGGCGCTGGCGACGATGCGAGCGGCGGCCGATCGCGAGGACGCGACCGAGAAGAGCGTCGTCTCCCCGGGACCGCTGGCTCCGGCCCGGGAACTCCTGGGGGAGATGCTGCTCTCATTGAGGAATCCGGCCGAGGCGCTGGCAGCCTTCGAGACGGCTCTCGTGCATGAGCCGAACCGATTCCGCTCGGTGGCCGGCGCGGCGGAGTCGGCACGCGCGGCGGGAGACTCGGCCAGCGCAGGGCGCTACTACGATCAGCTGCTCCGGTTAGGCGCCGGCGCGGACAGGCCAGGAAGGCCCGCGCTCGCTGACGCGGCACGATTCACCGGCCACCAGCCGTAGGTCACCCCTCGGTATGTGGCGGGAAGCGGAAGGCTCGTCATATTGCGTATCAGCCGAGGCGGGTTCCGCACCGATCATCCCCAGCAGCCACTCACATCCCAGAGGTCGCCGGCAGGTCAGCAAGTGGCCTTACTGGCGCGGGTGGGGTCTGGTGCGGGTCCGCTTCCCTAGCGGTGCTGATTCAACGGGCCGACCTCCCGCCGCGCTCTCGGATCGCGGGGGTGTCATGGCGCGGAAGCCGTTACTGCGGACCGGCCATGACCGATTCGACGGCGTGGTGCTGGAGGCTCTCGGAGGTTGCGGCGCAGATGCCACGATCGCCGGCTTTCG
>JBDTTN010000230.1:0-5205 GCA_039930625.1 Gemmatimonadota bacterium
TCGGGAGCAGTACCGCGAAGGCCTGCCAGATATCGTCGTACAGCCCCGCCGCGCGGATCTCTTCGATATAGATGTGGTCCGCCTTCCGCAGCACATCGAGCTGGCTCTTGTTGACGTCGCCGAGGATGCGGATGGCGAGGCCCGGTCCGGGGAACGGGTGCCGCCCCACCATCTCTTCCGGCAGCCCGAGTTCGCGCCCCACCTTTCGCACCTCGTCCTTGAAGAGCTCACGCAGCGGCTCGATGAGCTTGAAGGGCAGCTTCTCCGGCAAGCCGCCGACATTGTGATGGGTCTTGATCGTGACCGAGGGACCGCCGAGTGGCGACATCGACTCGATCACATCGGGGTAGAGCGTGCCCTGGACCAGGAAGCCGATGTCGTCGCCGACCTTGCGGGCTTCCTGCTCGAAGACATCGATGAAGGCGTGCCCGATCAGTTTCCGCTTGGTCTCCGGATCACTGACGTCTTTGAGATCGGCGAGAAAGCGTTCGCTCGCATCCACGACGCGAAGGTCGATGCCGTAGTGCCGCCGGAAGGTGTGCTCCACCTGCTCCCGCTCATGCAGACGCAGCAGGCCATGATCCACGAAGATGCAGGTCAGCCGGTCGCCGACAGCGCGATGCACCAGGACCGCCGCCACGGAGCTGTCCACCCCGCCCGAGAGTCCGCAGATCACCCTGGTCTTCGTCCCGACGAGCTCCTTGATCCGTGCGATCTCCACGTCGATGAAATGCCCCGGCGTCCAGTTCGGCAGGCAACCGCACACCTCGAACAGGAAATTGTGCAGCATCTCCGCCCCGCGCGGCGTGTGAGCGACCTCGGGGTGGAACTGCACTCCGAACAGCGGGCGAGTCTTGTGCTCCATCGCCGCCACCGGGGCATTGAGACTGGAGGCGGTCACGGTGTAGCCCTTCGGTGCGATATCCACGTGATCGCCATGACTCATCCACACCGGCGTTTCTTCTCCAACGCCAAAGCCGTGAAAGAGACGGCCGCCATCCACCCGCACCATCGCCCGCCCGTACTCACGGCGGTCCGCCCGCTCCACCTTGCCGCCGGCCATCTGCGCCAGCAACTGCATCCCGTAGCATAGACCGAGCACCGGTGTCCCGAGGTCCAGGAGTGCGGGCTCAGCCGTAGGAACGTTTTCCCCGTAGACCGAGTTGGGGCCGCCGGAGAGGATGATGCCTTTCGGTTTCCAGTCGCGGATCCAGTCGACGGTGCGTGAGGGAGGGTGAATTTCGCAGTAGACGTGAGCCTCGCGCACCCGCCGCGCGATGAGCTGAGTGTACTGCGAACCGAAGTCGATGATGAGGATGCCGTCGTGGTGCTGAGTCATGGGTCAGTTCCGAGTTCCAAGTTCCGAGCTCCCAGTGGTAGGGATCCCGCCGCTAGAGTCATCTCAATCGCTCCTCGAGTAGGGTACCCGGTACTCGGAACTACTTCCACGGATCGGCGATTTCACCGGCGAAGAGATCCTCAACCCGCTCCCTTGGCCGGACCACCGCCCAGCGATTCCCGTCCACCAGGGCCTCCGCTGGCCGAGGCCTCCCGTTGTAGGTCGAAGCCATGACGAATCCGTAGGCGCCGGCGCCTAGCACCGCGAGCTGGTCACCGGCGGCGACACCGGGAAGGATTCTGTCGCGGGCGAGAAAGTCCCCGGTCTCGCAGACCGGACCGACGATATCGACGACCGATTCGGCGCGATGCCGTGCCTCGAGTTCCACGATCTCGTGGTAGGCCATGTAGTGACTCGGGCGGACCAGATCGTTCATCCCCGCGTCGATCAGCACCAGCTCCTTGCCGCCGGAGTGCTTGCGGGAGAGCACGGTCGTCAGCAGCAGGCCGGCGCTGCCGACGAGGTAGCGTCCCGGCTCTAGCACCAGCCGGAGCCCGGTCTCTCGCGCCAGGGGCAGGACGGCCTCCGCAAAGCGCACCGGGCCGAGGGGCTGCTCATCTCGATACCGGATACCGAGCCCGCCACCGATGTCGAGATTCTCGAGGGTATCGACGCCAGCGTCACGCACCCGCTGCACCAAACCGATCAGTTTCGTCACGCCCTCGCGATACGGAGCGGTGTCGAGAATCTGGCTGCCGATGTGCATTGCGAGGCTGTCCAGCTTGAGTCGCGGATGCCGGTGCACGGCAAGCGCGAGGTCGAGCACCTGATCGAATGGCACCCCGAACTTGATGCCACCCTGCCCGGTCGCGATGTAGGGATGGGTCTCCGCCGTCACGTCCGGATTCACCCGGATGCCGATTGCCACCTGCCGGCCCAGTCGATCGGCGATGGCACCCAGCTTGGACAGTTCGTCCGCCGACTCGAGGTGGATGTGACCCACACCGGCGAGCAACGCCGCCTCGAGCTCCGCAGCGGATTTGCCGACGCCGCTGAACACGATTCGGTCCGCCGGATATCCGGCGGCGAGCACTCGGCGCATCTCCCCGCCGGAGACGATATCCGCTCCGGCGCCGAGATCGCGGAAGACCCGGAGGACGGCGAGGTTGCTGTTCGCCTTCACCGCGAAACAGATCTTGTGCGGCACCGAGCCGAGGGCCTCGTCCAGCTCGCGGTACTGCCGCCGGATAGTCTCGGCGTTGTAGATGTAGGTCGGCGTGCCGGCGGCCTTCGCCACATCGGAGAGCCGGACGCCGCCGAAGAAGAGCGCGCCGCCGCGACGCTCCAGCCCTGCGTCGGCGAAGAGCAGGTCCTGGTCGGCGGCGCGGCCGCCCGTCAATAAGCCCTGGCCCACACCGCCTCCGCGACTGAGGGTCGCCCGCACCACATGCACGTCGTCGGGGCATCCGGGGAGCGGAACTCCTCGTCGGGGAGGCAGCGGATCGTCGCCTTGGTCTGCTCCTTGATGTCCGCCTCACACTTGGCATCGCCGCACCAGCCGCCGTAGGCGAACCCGCCATCCCGCTCGAGGAAATCGAGGAACGAAGCCTTGGTGATACCGCGGATGCTGTTGCGCTCTCGACGCGCCCTGGCCGCCTCGAGCAACTCGAGCTGCATGGCGTCCATCTCGATCTTCATCGCGCCCGCGAGTCCCGCGGTCGAGAGCGGAGTCTTCTTGCCGCCGGTCCGCCGGGCGAGCATCACGGTGCCGCCGGCCACATCGCGCGGCCCGATCTCGAGGCGGAACGGGACGCCCCGCCCTTCCCACTCGTAGTACTTGGCGCCGGGCTTCACACCGTCACGCGCATCGAGGTGCACTCGGATGCCGGCGCCCTTGAGCTCGCGGACCACGTGACCGGCGGCCTCGAGCACCGTCGCCCGCTCCGCATCGGTCTTGTAGATCGGCACGATCACGACCTGGTACTGCGCCAGCCGCGGCGGCGTGATGATGCCGCTATCGTCGCCATGCATCATGACCAGGGCACCGACCAGCCGGGTCGACACGCCCCACGAGGTGTTCCACACATACTCCAGCGTGCCCGTGGCACTCTGGAAGTTGACCTGAAAGGCCTTGGCGAAATTCTGGCCGAGGTTGTGGCTGGTGCCCGCCTGCAGCGCCTTGTTGTCCTGCATCAGCGCCTCGATGCAGTAGGTCCGGAGCGCACCGGCGAAGCGTTCGCTGTCGGTCTTCCGCCCGGTGAGCACCGGCATCGCCATCCACTCCTCGGCGAAGGTCCGGTAGGTCGCCAGGATCTTCAGCGTAAACGCCTCGGCGTCCGCCTCGTCCACGTGCGCGGTGTGTCCCTCCTGCCAGAGGAACTCCGCCGTGCGCAGGAAGAGCCGAGTGCGCATCTCCCAGCGGAGCACGTTGCACCACTGGTTCATGAGCATCGGGAGGTCGCGATAGCTCTGAATCCACTTGGCGTACATGGAATAGATGATCGTCTCGGAGGTGGGGCGGATCACCAGCGGCTCGTCCAGCACCTTGCCGCCGCCTATGGTGACTACCGCCAGCTCCGGCGCGAACCCCTCGACGTGTTCGGCTTCCTTGGCCAGGAAGCTCTGCGGAATCAGCAGCGGGAAGTAGGCGTTCTGAACGCCGTGCTCCTTGAACATGTCGTCCAGCGCCCGCTGCATCTGCTCCCAGATCGCGTAGCCGTTGGGACGGATCACCATGCAGCCGCGCACCGGACTGTAGTCGGCGAGTTCGGCGCGCATGATGACTTCGTTGTACCAGGCGCTGAAGTCCTGCGCGCGGGTGGTGAGAGCCTTGTCGTCAGCCATCGGGGGAGAGCCTTCTTCTATCAGTCAGGGTACGGGGTTCAGCGGTCAGCGGTCAGCGGTCAGCGGTCAGCGAAAGGTCGTTGGCCGTTAGCCGTTGGCCATTGGCTGCCTCAGTCGGGCGATCAGTTCTTCCTTCAAGCTGGCCAGCGGCACCGGTGTTTGCGTCTTGGCCTTGAGATCCTTGAGCTGCACCTCGCCGCGGGCCCGGTCGTCCGGGCCTATCACGACCGCAAAGGCCGCCTGCCGGGCGTCCGCCAGCTTGAGCTGCTTGCCGACTGCGCCGGGCGCCAGGGAGAATTCGACTCGGATCCCCGCGTCCCGCAGCTCATGCGCGAGTCGGAGCAGCTCCGGGTGGTCCTCCTGGCCGATTGCGGCGAGGAAGACATCGATGGAGCTCTGCTCGGGCGGGAGCAATCCGCGCTCCTTGAGGAGCTCGCCCAGGACGACGTCGCCGATCGCAAATCCCACCGCCGGCAGGTCCACCCCGCCGAGTTGCTGCAGCAGTCCGTCGTAGCGGCCGCCGCCGGCGATGGCGCGGAGGGTACGGCCGGCATCGAAGAGCTCGAACACGGTACCGGTGTAGTAGGCCAGGCCGCGGACGATACCCAAATCGATGTCCGCGAATTCAGCCAGGCCCATGGACTCGAGCGCCGATAGCACCGAGCGGAGCGACTCCAGACCGAGGCTTGCATCAGGGAGATTGGCGCAGGCAGCCGCCACCGCAGGAAGGCTCCGAATCTCACCGATGGCCAGGGTGCGCTGAATCTGCTCGTCGGTGAGGGCGGCCGCCTTCTCCTCAAGTATCCATTTCGCCGTCTTCTCTCGGCCGTTCTTCTCCAGCCGATCTATCGCAGCCAGCTGCAGCGCGCGCCACTCGCCTGGGACACCCGTCGCCGCCAGAAGGGACATCAGGATGCGACGATCGCTGAGTCGCACGCGGACGTCGCTCGCCCCCAGGTCGAAGTCCCGCATCATGTCGATCGCCAGCGCGATCAGCTCCGCGTCCGCCAGCGGCCCCGGCT
>JBDTTN010000231.1:0-5180 GCA_039930625.1 Gemmatimonadota bacterium
TTCTGGATCCACGCCAGGTTGAGCGCGAGCAGCAGGCCGCCCCCGACATAGCCGAGTGCGTACCCCGCGGTGGAGACCCGGTCCATCTCCTCCGGTGCGGCGATGTGCGGCAGGAACGAATCGTAGCAGACGTAGCTCGCGTTCACCGCGATGTTGGCCACCACGAAGAGCCACGCCGCCAGCAGCCAGTCTCCCCGCTCGATGAAGAACATCAGCCCCACCGCCACCACGCCGATGATCAGCGAGATGCCGAGCAGGCGCTTCTTCACCCCTGCGCGGTCGGCGATGGCGCCCAGGATCGGGGAGAGGATCGCGATGATGGCGAGACCGATCGTCGTGGCATCGGCGAGTCGCTTGGTCGCGATCGCGGGGGCGAGGTCGGCTGCCGCGACCTTGGCGAAGTAGATCGGGAAGACCGCGGTGACGATGGTCGTCACCATCGCGGAGTTGGCCCAGTCGTACATCGCCCAGGCCCGGAGCTCCCGGCGATGGAGTCCCAGCCGTTCGAGAATTGTCATCGGACGCGGAGGGGGAAGGGTGAGGGATGAGGAAACGTGGGCGGACGGCGCCCCAGGTCGGCGGCTCAGCATCCCGGGGTCGGCAGTCTCGAGACCACGGGCGTGGCCAATGATGCCTCGAACCGGTCCGCTCCGCCACCCTCTCAGGGCACCGGTCGGGGCCTGAGCAACGATACGATGATTGATACGATGAGGATGCCGAGGATGACGAGCAGGGAGAGCACCGTGGGAATCGTAGCCCACGCCGCCAGCACCATCTTGAACCCCACAAAGAGCAGGATCAGGCCAACACCCGGCTTCAGATAGTGGAAGCGGTCCAGCGCCTTCGCGAGCACAAAGTACAGCGCCCGCAGACCGAGGATGGCAAAGAGATTGGAGGAGTAGATCACGAAGGGATCGCGGGTCACCGCGAACACTGCCGGGATACTGTCGATCGCGAACACCAGATCGCTCCACTCGACCACGAGCAGCACCAGCAGCAGCGGCGTCGCCATCCACCGGCCGAGCCGTGGCTTCACGAAGAAGTGCGGACCCTCATACGCGGGCGTCACCGGGAGGAAACGCCGCGCCAGCCGCACCAGGGGGTTCTTCTCCGGTTCGATCCGCTCCTCGCTGTTGCGGAACATCCGGATGCCGGTGACCAGCAGAATGCCGCCGAAGAGATAGACGATCCAGTGGAACCGCTGCAGCAGCACCACGCCGGCGCCGATCATCACGCCGCGCATCAGGATTGCGCCGAAGATGCCCCACTTGAGTACTCGGGGCTGCAGCGCCGCTGGAACCGCGAAATACTGGAAGACCAGCAGGAAGACGAAGAGATTGTCCACGCTCAGCGACAGCTCGATGAGATAGCCGGCGTAGTACTCCAGCGCGGTCTCGTGGCCGACCTCCCACCAGAGGAATCCCCCGAAGGCGAGTGCCAGCAGCACGATCCCGCCGCTCCAGGCCAGGGCCTCCCTGGTGCCGAGCACATGGGCTCGGCGGTTGAGGATTCCGAGGTCGAGCACGAGCAGCGTGCCGACGGTCGACGCGAAGATGATCCACACCACTGGTCCGTGGGTGGTCAGCATTCGGCGCACCGTGCCGGCGGGCCGGCCATCGGCAACGTGATTTCCAGCTGGTTCATCGCAGGCTCCAAAAAAACAGCGAGACCTTCACTGAGTGGTGGCGCTTCGGGTAAGGCCCGGGAGCGTCACGTCCAGTGAAGGTCTCGCATTGTAGATGGGTCTTGCCCATCAACCCGGCCGCACCGTGCCGGGGTTCTCCCGACAGTGTTGACGATGGGCCGTCCGCCTTTCAGCGGATCAGCTACTCCCCTTCAGGCGAGCAAGTGTAAATGACGGGCGCCGCCGGGTCAACGGCGGGCGCTTCTGGTGCGCTCCGCGCCCCCGCTACTGCCCTCGACCACGGCGGTCAGCATTCGCACGGCGAGCCCGCCGTTCCGGGTGTGCAGCGCCGGGCCGAATGGCAGCCCTGTCGCACGCTCCAGCGGCGCCTCCGGCAGCAGCAGTGACACCCGCCATCCGGGGAGTCGCTCCCGCGCGACGGTGCCGAGCCGGGCGAAGAGGTCGCGCAGCTCACGGCCTTCGCTCACTCGCATGCCGTAGGGTGGGTTGGAAACCAGTGCGCCAATGCCGGCCGGTGGCTCCAGCGACGACACCGCCGCCTGTCGCCAGGTGATGTCTTCAGCCACTCCCGCGCGCAGCGCATTCGCGGTGGCGGCCTCGATCGCGCCGGCGTCGCGATCGGACCCGAGGATGGGCGCGGCGGCGTGCGGGAGTATCGCCGCGCGAGCGGAGTCTAACAACGCCCCCCAGCGCCCGAGATCGGCGCCGGGCCAGCGGAGGAAGGCAAAGCTGCGCGCCAGTCCCGGCGGGATCCTGCGCGCCAGCATCGCCGCTTCGATCGGGATGGTCCCCGAACCGCAGAACGGATCGATCAGCGGCATCTCGTGGCTCCACCCGCTTTCGAGCAGGAGTCCCGCGGCCAGCGTCTCCCTGAGCGGAGCCTTCGCGACCGCGAGCCGATAGCCCCGACGATGCAGCAGCGCTCCTGAGCTGTCCAGGCTGATGCTGCAGGCATCGCGGAAGAGGCGCACCACGATGAGCTGCCCCTCGGTCTCTTCCACCTCGTCCGGATCTCCGGCCGCAGTCGCTGCCACTCCGGCCGAGGCGGTGACGATCCGCTCGGCGACCGCCTTCTGGTGATAGAGCCTGGACTTCCTGCAGGTGACCCTGACGCTCACGGCCGTTCCGGCCGGGAGCCAGTCGCGCCAGGGCAGCGCGGCTGCCTTGCGCTCGAGCTCGCCTAACGCACGGGCGTGGAAGCTGCCGAGCCGGACCAGCACCCGGCTCGCGGTGCGGAGCCAGAGGTTGGCGCGGGCGACATCGTCGAGGGTGCCCTCGAAGGCGACGCCTCCAGGTTCCGTTTCCGTGGGGGTGATGCCGATGCAGGCGAGCTCAGCGGCGGTGTGGAGTTCCAGCCCCGGCGCGGTGACCGCATACAACGACAGCCTGCCGGTCACAATCAGAACGCCGGCTCGGCCTGATGGGTGGGGTCGTCGAGGATGATGGCGTTGGCGGTGCTGCCGGCAGGGGTCTCGAACTGGCCCTCGGGGATGATCAGCAGCGAGTTGGCCTTCACCATCGACGTCAGGATCCCGGAGCCCTGCGGTCCGGTCAGCCGCACCTCAGGCATGCCCTCGGCCGGGGTGACCACCGCGCGCAGGAAGTGCTGCAGCCGCGGCCCAAGCTTGACCGGCTCCGCGAGGCGGACCGGCACCGACCTGCGGAAGGGAAGCCGGCGGCCGGCCAAGGCACGGATCGCCGGCCGGACGAAGAGCTCGAAGGTGACCATGGTACTCACCGGATTGCCGGGCAGGCCGATCCAGGGCACGTCGCATAACAGGCCGAACCCGACCGGCGCGCCCGGCCGCATCCGGATCTTCCAGAACTTGAGATCGGCACGGAGCTGTTCGAGGACGGTGCGCACGTGGTCGTGTTCGCCGACGCTGATGCCGGCGGTGGTCACGATCAGGTCGCTCTCCAGCCCGCGGGTGAAGTGTTGGCGCAGACTCTCCGGCGTGTCCCGGGCGATGCCGAGATTGACGGGCACGCCGCCGGCCCGGCGCACCAGCGCCACGAGGGTATGGGTGTTCGAGCTCGCGGTCTTCCGGCCGCTGAGGATCTGATCGGGCTGGTCGATATCGACGATCTCGTCGCCGCTGCCGAGAATCGCGACCCGCGGGCGGCGATAGACCAGCGGGTTGGCCACCGCGAGCGATGCCAGCACACCCAGCTCGGCGGGACCCAACTCTGCGCCGGCTTCAAGGACGGTCACGCCCTTCCGGATGTCCTCCCCGACCTTCCTGATGTTGACGCCCATGTCCCGGTCCTTGACGATCGTGACCGTCTCGCTGCCTTCGTCGGTGTCCTCCTGGCGGATCACGCTGTCGGCGCCCGTCGGCAGCGGCGCACCGGTGAAAATGCGGGCACAGGTCCCCGGTTCGATCTGGCACTCGGGAAAGGCGCCAGCAGGAATCCGGTCGATGACGCGGAGCCGCTTCGGGGTCGCCTCACTCGCCCCACGCACATCGTCGGCGCGGGCGGCGTATCCGTCCATCGCAGAGTTGGTCCACGCCGGGATGTCGAGCGGACTGACGATTGGTTCGGCGAGGACGCCATCGAGCGCATCGTCCAAGGGCACCCGGAGCGCCGGTTGCCGCCGAATATGCGAGAGGATGAGGAGGGCTGCGTCGCGCGGGAGCAGCGGGGAAGTCATCGACGGAAGTTCCGAGTTCCGAGTTCCGGGTTTGTCCGGGCGACCCCTCCGCCTCCGAGACTCGGCGAGTGGCGCTCGGAACTCGGAACCCGGAACCCAGAACTGCTTTTCAGATCACCTTCGCCCGGTCCCACCCCAGGTTGGCGAGGAGCTGCATCCACATCGTGTCGCGGAAGCGGAGCACCGGGCAGGTCGCCTCGAAGTGTTCATCGTCGGTGACGATGGCGATCCACTCGGCGGCATTGGGGGCGTCAGGAAGGAAGAGCGGCGTCTTGCTCGCCTCGCGGCGGAAGACTTCGATCTTGGGGAGCGGTGCCGACTTGAAGCCCTCCACCAGCACGATGTCGGCCCCGCCGAGATACTCGCGCGCGAGGGTGATCGGATCGGTGGCATCGGCCCGGCGCTCGAAGGAGACCCGGACGTTCGGGCTGACGAGCAGTGTTCGCTCGGCCTTGCCCTCGTGAAAGTGGCGATGGCTGTCGGTGCCGGGCTGATCCACGGTCGCCGTATGGGACGCGTGCTTGATTGTCATCACCCGCCGGCCCTTGCGGGTGTACTCCGCCGCGAGCGCGACCAGCAGAGTGGTCTTGCCCGCGTCCTTCTTGCCGATCACCGAGAGGATTCGAGTCTCCGCCACAGCCGGTCCGCCTCCGCGAGGTCGTCAACGGTGTTCACATTGAAGAACAGCGCCGCCGGGTCACCCAGGGCCTGCACCCGTGTGGTGGAGAGGATACCGACTTTGATCCGATCATGGAAGCCGACCGCCCGGAGGTCCCCCGCCTCGAGCGACGCGGCGATGGCCGGCCCGCAGGCCGGACCATAGCCGGCGCAGAGGGGCTCGACGCCCCGAGGGCCGTCGCTCCGGGGCAGGCAGGCGTCGGC
>JBDTTN010000232.1:0-5180 GCA_039930625.1 Gemmatimonadota bacterium
AGGAGGAGCTGCCGCTGTACTCCGCCGCAGTGGCCACGTGGGGCGGGTTTGTCTTTCTCAATCTTTCAAGCGCGACTCCCACGGTGACGCTTGCAGCGCAGCTAGGTGGCGCGCTGGACCGGACCCGTCGCTACCCGCTCGCAGAGTTGCGCAGCGCACGACGGATCGGCTACGAGGTCGCGGCAAACTGGAAGGTCATCCTCGAGAACTACAACGAGTGCTACCACTGCGGCCCGGTGCATCCCGAACTTTGTCGCGTCGTGCCGGCCTTCAAGCAGAAGGGAGGCATGGATCTCGACTGGGACCGGGGCGTTCCTCACAAGGATGGGGCCTGGACATTCACGATGACTGGAACGACGAACCGGAAGCCGTTCGCGGGCCTGAATGACGACGAGCGGGTGCTCCACAAGGGAGAGCTGATCTATCCCAACCTCATGGTGTCGCTTTCGGCGGATCATGCGGCGGCGTTCACGCTCTGGCCTCACGGACCGGCAAGCACCACGGTGCTCTGCGACTTTCTCTTTCACCCCGACGAGATCGCCAGCCCCGAATTCGATCCGATGGATGCGGTGGAATTCTGGGACATCACCAACCGGCAGGACTGGGTGATCTGCGAGTCGGTCCAGCGCGGCATGGGGAGCCGGATGTTCCGGCAGGGGTTCTACGCCCCCATGGAACGCCTGTCACTCGATATCCGACGCTACATCGGGGACCGGCTCGCATAGCCGGCATGGAGCTTCAGCCGCGCTTCCGTGCCCGGACTCTGCTGCTCGGCTGTCTCGGGATCGTTCTCGTTGCCGCGATCCCGATTGGACTCTTCCCCGGCGCCCAGCTGGCGACGATGGCCCTGCTCTACCTGGTGATGTTCGTGTTCGCCTGGTGGCTGGGCCGTCGCGGCGGGGTGCAGATGCTGCGGCTGGATCATCCCGTCCCCTCTCCGCCGGGCATCCTGCGCACCCTGGCGATCGTCCCTGCGCTGACTGCCGTGAATTTCGGCGGGACCTGGCTTCTCTATTACCCGCTCTCACTGCTCCGGCCGGAGCTGGTCCGCCAGTGGCTGCACCGGACGGAGACCCTGATTCCCGACCCGGAGACCCGTGCCGGAACGGTGCTGTTGTGGGTGACGGTGATCGTGCTGGCACCGGTCACCGAGGAGCTCGTCTTCCGAGGCCTGCTGCTGCATCGCTGGTGCCGGAAGTGGGGGCGGACCTGGGGTATCCTTCTGACCACTGCGCTCTTCGCCGTGCTGCATGCCTCGCCGCTCGGCATCTTCCTGCTGGCCCTCGGCCTCACCGGGATCTATCTGCGTACCGGTTCGCTGCGACTGACGATGGTGGCGCATGGGCTGAACAACCTGCTCGCCTTTGTCGCCGGGCCGTGGGTCTATGCGCAGAACGGCGGGAGTGGCGACGCGCTCACGACCTTCCAATCGGCCCTGCCCGTCAGCCTGCTTCTCCTCATCGGAGGCGCGCTCACGCTCTGGCTGCTGCGCGATCGCATCCTGCCCGCGGCTGGAACACCGCTCCCCTACGACCGCAACTTCGCCACTCGAAACTGAGCCCGGCATTCCGCGACTCCGTTTTCCCCTGCAGATTGCGTGATCCGCTGCCCCTCGTTCTCCCCGGAGGCCTCCATGTACGTCTGTCAGTGGCATCTCGACATCCCGTTCGGAAAGCAGGGCGACGCGGTCCGGATCATGGCCGCCTGGGGCAAGGACAAGGTGGCGCATTCCGAGTTCCGCCGGGCGCGTGACATCCGGCTGATGGCGGGACATGTTGGTGTATCCCCATCGCACCTCGTGGATGAGTACGTCTTCGACTCGCTCGCCGATTTCGAGACCGCGTTGAGCGGAATGGGAGCTGGCCCGTTCAAGCAGCATGCGCAGGCCCTGGCGCCGCTGATCATTTCCGGAACGCAGCGGTGGGACGTCTACAAGGTGATCGGACAATGAATCGTGTGCTCTGCATGGCGCTGCTCCCGATGGTCAGCGCACAGCTCCTCGCCGCTCAGGTTGACACCGCCGGCAGCGGCCGGCTCATCGACCATACCCTCAATCACTCCGAGGTCCTCGCGAACCTCGAACACCTCACCGACGTCATCGGTCCCCGGCTCACCGGTTCGCCGGCGATGGTGCGCGCGAACGAGTGGACCGCCGAGCGGTTCCGGGCCTACGGACTCGGGGCTCGGCTCGAGCCGTGGCAGTTCGGGGTGACCTGGACTCGCGGTCCCGCGGAGTTCACCATCACGGCGCCCTTCGAGCGAAGTCTCCATGCGGAGAGCTGGGCCTGGACCGCAGGCACTGATGGCAAGACGCTCAGCGGGCCGGTGGTGCGGGTGGACCTCTCGAATGCCGAGAGCCTCGCGGTCTACCGCGAACGAGTGAAAGGCGCCTGGCTCATCACCCGGGCACCTGCGACGATCTGGAATCCCGATGGCCCGCCGATGACCGCGGCCGATTCCACCGCGCAGCAGGCCGCGGCGCGCGCGCAGTTCTCGCCGCCGGCCGATACCTCGGAGGCCGCGCGCAAGGCGAGGCAGCAGTTCCAGACCGATCTCCCTTACCTCCTCAAGCAGGCCGGTGCGCTCGGTACCCTGCGCGATGCGGGGAAGGAGCATGGCCTGCTCAACATGAGCGGCAGTCCCAACAGCGTCTCCCCGCTGCCGAGTGTGGTGATCGCGCATGAGGACTACGCGATGTTCGATCGGCTGATCCGGCAGGGGATGGTTCCCCGGCTCGATGGCCGCATCGAGAACCGCTTCGGCGCCGGACCGGTCATGCAGTACAACACCGTCGCGGAGATTCGGGGCAGCACGATTCCGAATCAGGTCGTGATCCTCGGTGCCCATCTCGATAGCTGGGATCTCGGCACCGGCAGCACCGACAACGGCACCGGCTCGATGGTCGTGCTGGAGGCGGCGCGCGCGATTGCCCAGTCGGGGGTCAAGCCGGCCCGGACCATCCGCTTCATTCTCTTCACCGGCGAGGAGGAGGGGCTGCTGGGTTCCCGGGCCTACGCCGCGCGCCATGCGGACGAGGCCGACAGTATCCAGGCGGTGCTGGTGCTCGACAACGGCACCGGTGCGATCACCGGGCAGGCGCTCCAGGGCCGCCCCCAGGATGAGCAACTCTGGAAGGATCTGCTCGCTCCGGTCGCGTCGTTGGGTGCAGGAGCGGTTCGGGACGCCAACAAGGGCGGGACCGACCATCTGTCGTTCATCCCGTACGGCGTGCCCGGCTGGAACTTTGACCAGCAGTCCCGGGGTTACAATCACACCCACCACTCACAGGTGGATACCTGGGACCATGCCCTCCGCGACGACCTCAAGCAGGCCTCGGCGGTGATGGCGGTGACGGCATTCGAACTGGCGAATCTCCCGCGGCTGATTGATCGCGGCGGCAAGAAGCCGGTGACGCCGCCGACGGTAGCCAAGCCGTCGCCGGGGCTGGTTTCGAAGTAGCGGATCCTCAAAGAGGAGCGGAGCAACAGTGGCAACAGAATCGGAGATTGCGACACTGGCCGGTGGCTGCTTCTGGTGCGTCGAAGCGCCGCTGGAGATGCTGCAGGGGGTGGAGAAGGTGACCTCCGGCTACGCCGGCGGTGCCACCATCAACCCCAGCTACGAGGACATCTGCACCGGGATGACCGGCCACGCCGAGGTGGTGCAGGTCAGGTTCGATCCCGCGACGATCAGCTACCACGATCTGCTGGAGATCTTCTTCGCCGTCCATGACCCCACCACCCTCAACCGTCAGGGCGCCGACGCCGGCACTCAGTATCGCTCGGCGATCTTCTACCACTCCCCTGAGCAGCGCGCCACGGCGGAGCAGGTGATTCGCGAGCTCAACGCCGCCAAGGTCTTCGGCGCCCCCATCGTCACCCAAGTGATGCCACTGGACCGGTTCTATCCTGCCGAGGCCTATCACCAGGGCTATTTCCGCAAGAACCCCGGCAACTCCTACTGCTCGGCGGTCATCACACCGAAGGTCGCCAAGCTGCGGGCGAAATTTGCCAACCGGCTCAAGACCCAGAAGGCGTGAGCGGTAGGAAATGAGAGTGAGGGCAGGGGCGGACCTGCAAGTCCGCCCCTGCCCTCACTCCTTACGTCCTACTCCCTGCCGAACTCTCCCTCCGCTAGTACCCCGGGTTCTGCGTCACACCCGGGGCTACATCGATCTCCGCCTGCGGAATCGGGAAGAGCTCCTTGTCGGCCGTGATGCCGAGCACCGTTTGGGCCCGCCCCGAGCGGACCAGGTCGGGGAAGCGATCGCCCTCTTCCGCGAACTCCAGGCGACGCTCCTTGTCGATCTGATCCAGCACCTGCTGCTGGGTGGTGACATCCACGCCGAGCACGTGCGGCAGGAGCCCAGCCCGCACCCTGATGGCGTTGTAGTTGGCCACCGCGCTGTCGAGCTGGTTCGCCTGCGCAAAGGCCTCAGCCTTGATCAGCACGATCTCCGCGAAGCGGATCACGTGAAAGTCCTCCGCCCCATTCGGCGTGGGGAACTTGCTGCCATACGACCCGCCACCCTGGCTCGCTTCGATGTAACCGCCACCGGAAGGATCGGGTTGAATGTTCCAGAGCAGCCGTTGATCGATGGGGACCGCAAGCGTGTCGTACGCGTCGATCAGCGACTGCGTCGGCCCGATCTCGAAGCGGCCGGCGCCGGTTGCCAGCTGGTCCGAGAGCCAGTAGTACCCGAGCAGGTTGGCCTGTTCGACGGCGGAGGTGAAGGTGAGCTTGAAGATGTTCTCCGAGGTGTTGACATCGTCGTTATCGAAGAGATCGGAGTAATTGGGCGTCAGCGCATAGCCCATCCCCTCCACCTCCTGTGCCTTGACGAGCGCCTGGGCGTAGAGGCCCTGATACAGATAGACCCGGGCCAGCAGCGCCTTGGCAGCGCCAACGGTCGCGTGATTGTCCGGGCTCGTCGTGTTGGTCATCAGCACCTCAGCCTGGGCCAGGTCGGCGAGGATCTGGGTGTACACCTCCGCGACGGTGGCGCGGGTGATGTTCCCCGCGTTGGCCGGGTCGGTGATCGGGTCCAGACGGAGCGGCACTCCCCCGTAGTACTTCACCAGGTTGTGGTAGCTGAGCGCCCTGAGGAAGTACGCTTCACCCATGATCTGATCCTGCTCGCCGGGCCCGAACCCACCGACGCTCGGCACCTTGGCGATCAG
>JBDTTN010000233.1:0-5177 GCA_039930625.1 Gemmatimonadota bacterium
ATCACCCGCCCGGAGATCGTCGCGTTACCCAGCGGTGGTACCAGCACCGAGCCGCCGCCCGGGCCGGGGCTGGCCGCGTCAGTGCCACAGCCAGCCAGCAGGACAAGCGTCAGAACACCGGTGTGACGAATTCCCATACCGCTACCTCCCTCTACAAGTCGGGGCCTCCAATATGCACCCGCCGCGGACGCGGAGGTGTGCCCTCGCCCGTCGGCGAGTCGTCACCGATGCCGAGCGGCAGTCGCAACGAATGGGTGTGACATCCGTAGTGACCCGCCATCCGTTCACTGCGTCACACGTCGCGCCGGGCGACGCCAATCGTGACGAATTGGGTCCTCACCGGGTCTACCACCAATGACCGCAACCGATGCCGAGCTGGTCGCGCGGGTCCGCCGCGGCGACCTCGCCGGATACGCCGAGCTGGTGACGAGGCATCGGAGCAGCCTGGAACGGTTCGCGTACCATCTCCTCGGCAGCCGCGAGGACGCGGAGGATGCCCTGCAGGACACGCTGCTCCGAGGCTACCGGGCCATCGACCGATGCGAACAGCCCGAGCGGGTCCGCTCCTGGCTGCTGCAGATCCTGATCAACCGCTGTCGCACCCGCCTCACCCGACGAGAACCGATCGTTCGCGATGCGGCGGCGGACCAGGCGCTGGACCGGGCGGTGGTGCCCGACGAGAGTGAAGGTGCCGCCTGGCGGGAAGAGATCCAGCGGGCCCTGGCGGCACTCGCGCCGGAGCAGCGGGAGGCCTTTCTCCTCAAGCACGTGGAGGAGCTCACGTACGAGGAGATCTCGGCCCTCACGGCGGTCACGGTACCGGCGCTCAAGATGCGGGTCAGCCGGGCGTGTGAACGCCTGCGCCAGCTGCTCAAGGATGTCTATCATGCGGGATGACGAACTGCTGGAGGAGGATCCGATGCTTGCGGCCGTAGTGCGGGAGCTGCGCCGGCCCGTCGCGCCGACCAGTCAGGCGGCGGAACGGGCGCTGGCCACGCTGACGGGGGAGCGCCGGCGTCGCCGGGCTGGGTGGCCGCTCGCCGCGGCGGCGGTGCTGGTGATCGCCTGGTCGCTGAGCCACATGTCCGATGCGGCTCGCCCGGTGCGCTTCGCGCTGCAGGCGCCCGCCTCCGCCCAGGTCACTCTGATCGGGGACTTCAACGATTGGGACCCGCACCAGATCCCGCTCCATGCGCGCGCCGGCGAATGGAGCGCCACGGTGCGGTTGCGGCCGGGACGCTATCGCTATTCGTTTGTGGTGGACGGTTCACGCTGGGTTGCCGATCCGCAGCGTGCCGCCACCACCGACGATGACTTCGGGACCCCGACATCGGTGATCACCGTTGCCCACTGACCGCTCCTTCCACCTGCGGCGACTGTGGCTCCTCGCCACCCTCGCCGCGCCGGCCCTCAGCGCGCAGGAGCCGCGGCTGGCCGCGCGGCTGAGCCCCGGCACGGCCCTCGAGGTCCAACACCTGGTCGACAGTGCCACACGGGCCGCGCTGCCGGCGGAGCCGCTGATCCAGAAGGCGCTCGAGGGAGAGAGTAAAGGCGCCGACTCTGCCAGGATCGTCGGGGCGGTCGAGGCGCTGCTGCAGCGCCTCCGGATCGCACGGCGATCTCTCGGCAGCGGTGCGACGGAGCCCGAGCTGGTTGCCGCTGCCGCCGCGCTCCGGGCCGGAGCAAGCCCGGTGACCCTGGGGGCGCTCCGTTCGCTCCGCCCCGATCAGTCGCTGGTGGTACCCCTGAGCGTGCTGGCCGACATCATCGCCGCGGGGGTAACCCCGGAGCAGGCCTGGAGCAGTGTGCGGGACATGGCGAACACGGGAGCGGGCGACGCCGCCTTTCTCGCCCTGCGGGACCGCCTGACAAATACGCCGCGTGCTGCGGATGCGCTGCCTCCGGAGGCACGGCGCCCTCCAACCGAGGCGCCACCTGCCTCGAGGCCAGTGCGGCCGTGAGACCGATCTCCGCCTGCGCACTGCTTTCCCTCCTGGCCGGAATCGCCGGCTCGGCTCAGGGGCAGGTGACGGCGCTGGTGGACATCGGCGTACGGGACGCACCGGTCGGCGCGTTGGGTACCCGCTCGCTCTGGGCCGTCGCGCCCTCGCTGCACTACGATCGTGCCAACCTGCGGCTGGATGCCGACGGAGAGTACCGTGACTACGGTCGCCTGGGTCGTGGTTTGAGCGGCGGGTTGGACGGGTCCTATTTCGTACCGATCGCCGGGGCGGTCCGGGGTGAGGCGGTCGCCACCCTCCGTGGAGCGGGTGGTGGGCCCAACAGCTCGGCGGGCCTCTGGAATGCGGGCGCGAGGCTGCACCTCGGCGGCCGGGCAAGCGGACTCTGGCTCGGGAGCCAGGCCGGTGGCGGCACAGAAGGTCAGTCGCTTCAGTGGGAGGCCGCCGCGTGGCGGCGCCTGGGCAACCTCACGCTGCAACTGCAGGGTTCCCAGCTCACCCTGGTCGATCGGGTCCTGCGGGACGGTGTGGCACCCGACACACTCACACCGCGTCCCGATACGTTGTACCGCGATCAGGCGCGGGTCACCACCGACCTCGCCGCGTGGCTTCAATGGACTCCTCCCCGCACCCGGCTGGCGCTCGCCGTAGGGCGCAGGTACGGCATCACGGAGGTTGCGGGGTTGATCAGTGGCGCGCCGCAGGACGGTGGGCTCGGCCAAGGGGCGGGACAGCGCGCCACCACCTCGACCTGGTGGCTGGTTGAGGCCACCTACTGGCTCGCGCCACGCTGGGGCCTCACCGGCAGCGCCGGTCAGCGTCCTCCCGACAGCCAGCTGCATTCCCCCGGTGGACGCTTTCTGCAGCTCGCCATCCGCACAGCACTCGGCCGAGGCAGTCGCGCCGGTCATGCAGTCCCAGGCGACCAGCGGTCCGAACTGCGTACCCGGCGACTCGCCGGTGGCGCGGTCGAACTGCTGCTGCTGGCAAGGGACGCGAGCCGGGTCGAACTCCGCGGAGATTTCACCGACTGGCGGGCGGTGGAGCTGGAGCGGCGTGGCGGGGGAGTCTGGCGACTGCGGCAGGCGATCGCCGCGGGGATGCACACGCTGACTGTGCGCTACGACGGTGGTCCCTGGGTGCCACCGCCCGCCACGCGCGTGACGACCGACGAATTCGGGCAGGAGACCGGAGTGCTGGTGATCGAGTGACGAGGAGAAACGCAGTGGCGGCCCTGACGCAGGCCCACAGTATCAGTGGCGCGCAGTTGCACTCGGGCGCCTGAGCAGAGCGATGCGAACGGCATCCACTACCAGGCGCAGGTCATCCAGCTTGGAGATCAGCGGCACGCCGCGCTGCTCTATGGGTCCGTGGACCCGCGGGTCCCGCGAGGCACCGGTCAGAAAGACAACTCGATTGACCAGCTGCGGGGCGATCTCCATCAGCTGGTCGTAGAACATCACACCGTTCACCTCCGGCATGAGGACGTCGCTCACTACCGCATCGGCAGGCCTGCCCTCTGCCACGTGTCGGAGCGCGGCCGTGGCCGAGGCCGCCTCCTCGACCGCGAAGCCGGCTCGCTCGAAGAATGCTCGCATGGCCCGGCGCATTGACGGCTCATCGTCCACCAGGAGGATCGTAGACACAGGTGTTTGTTTCACAAAGAGTTAGGCCGTAGCCCCGAGTCTCGAGACCGCTGATTGACGCCCTGTAGAGAGGGCGTGACAAGCCCCGGGCAGCGCGCAACGGGGACTCCACGATTCCACTATCGGCACTCGGCCCCTTTCATTTGACCCCCGGGGACAGGCATGGGTAGATTGCCGCCCATGCTGGATATCTCAGTCGTCAAGACCAAAGAAGATGCCGCCTCGAAATCGCTCAAGATCACGGTCCCGGTGGACCGGATTCAGCAGGCGGAATCGAAGGCCGTCCGTTACTACAGCAAGCAGGCGCGTCTCCCGGGCTTCCGGCCCGGGAAGGCCCCTGATGCCGTGGTTCGTCGCCGCTTCAGCGAGGCCATCCGCCAGGCAGTCCTCGAGGAGTTGATCCGGGAGAGCTGGGACGTGGCCCAGACCTCGGAGAACCTCAAGCCGATCGCCGAACCGCACATCCACGATCTCAAGTTTGAGGATGGTCAGGCGCTCGAGTTCGAGTTCCATGTCGAGGTGCGCCCGGATGTGACCCTCGGCAAGACCGGCGGCTTCACCATTCAGCGCACCTTGAAGCCGGTCACCGACCAGGATATCGACGAGAAGCTCAAGGACCTGCAGGAGCGCAAGGCCAACTGGATTCCGATCGAGGGCGAGAAGCCGGCCCCCGGCCAGATGGTCCGGGTGGAGGTCTCGCCTATCGACGGTGAGACCGTGGGACAGTCCCAGCCCTACACGATGGTGCTGGGTGAAGGCCGCGCGCTGCCCGATGTCGAGGAGCGGGTGATGACGCTGCATCCGGGCGAGACGGTCGACGCGGATGTGCGCTTTCCCGACGATCATCCCGAGGAGAGCAAGCGGGGCCAGTCGCGGAAGGTCCGGATCACCCTGCACGAAGTGAAGCGGCAGGAATTGCCCGCGCTCGACGACGCATTTGCGCGGGAGGTGGGGGACTTCGAGACCCTTGCGGCCCTCCGCGACGCGCTGCGCGCCGATCTCACGCAGGAGGCCGCCTCACAGGCGGACGCGAACGTACGCCAGGAGCTGCTGCAGCAGATCTATGGCGCCAACGACGTGCCTGCGCCGACATCGCTGGTCAACAAGCTGATTCAGGGGTACATGCAGGCCTATCAGATCCCGGCCGAGCAGGCCGAGGCGTTCGGGCAGGAGTTCCGGCCGGTGGCGGAGCAGCAGGTTCGTCGGGAGCTGGTCCTCGATACGGTGGTCGAGGCGCAGGGCCTCCGCGCGACGGAGATCGATCTCGACCAGCGGGTGGCCGCGCTGGCGGCGAGTCGCAATCTGCCGACTGGCCAGTTGTACGCCCAGCTCGAGAAGGCCGGTCGCCTGCGCGACCTGGAGCGGTCCATCACCGAGGAGAAGGCATTCGCCTGGCTCCTCCAGCAATCCACCGTCGTCGACGCATGAGCCCACGACCCATGGCCACACTGTTTCCTCCCTACGTCATCGAGCGGTCCAGCCGCGGCGAGCGGTCATACGACATCTTCTCGCGGCTGCTCATGGACCGGATCGTGTTCCTGGGCGCGCCGATCAACGACGATGTCGCGAA
>JBDTTN010000234.1:0-5170 GCA_039930625.1 Gemmatimonadota bacterium
GCCGCGCTGCTCATCGCGGTCGGCACCACCGCCGGACTGGGGCCCTTCCTGGCGATCCCGGCTGCGGATCGCAATATCACGCTGCAGGCCTTCGAACTCTCCCTTGTTGCCATCCCGCTGGTGCTGGGCGCGCTGCTCGCTGAGCGAGAGGCCGCCTTCGCGGCCCGGCTGCGGAGCGACACCCTGCGTGACGCGCTCCAGCAGGTCCTGCCTGACATCACCTATCGGCTGGCCGCGGACGGGACCTATCTCGACATGCATCTGCCCCCGGGTGCCATCGTCACCATCCCGCGATCGGAACTGATCGGGCGGCGGGTGGACGATGTCGTTCCGGCGCTGGCTCCCATGTTCCATGAACGTATCCGCGCGGCACTTGCGGGCGACTTGCCGGTGCCGCTGGAGTATGAGGTGGGTGGCAGGGTCCGCGAGGCGCGCTGCGTCCGCCTCGGCGAGACCGAGGTGCTGGCCATGGTCCGGGACATCACCGATCGGCGGCGGTCCGATGCGACGCTCGAGTGGCAGGCGCGAGTGCTTGAGTCGGTCGCCACGGGACGCCCACTGTCCGAGGTGCTGCATACCCTGGTGAAAGGGATGGAGGCACAGGTGCCCGGCGGACTCTGCTCGGTGCTGCTGCTGGAAGGCTCGCGTATCCGGCTCGGTGCCGCGCCCTCGTTGCCAGCCGCCTACAACGCCGCGCTCGAAGGCGTCGAGATCGGGCCGGCGGTCGGCTCCTGCGGCACCGCCGCCTTCCGCAACGAGCGGGTGATCGTCACGGACATCGCGACCGATCCGCTCTGGGCTGACTATCGGGCCCTGGCACTGAGCCACGGCCTGCGGGCGTGCTGGTCGGTGCCGATTCGCGCCGGCTCCGGGGATATCCTCGGCACCTTCGCGGTCTACTATCGGGAGGTGCGCGCCCCCTCCGACGAGGAACTCGGACTGGTGGATCGCGCGAGCGCGCTGGCCAGCATCGCGGTGGAGCGGGAGCGGCGTGAGGAACTGCTGGCCTCGATCAACCGCAACGTGAACGAGGGACTCTATCGCAGCACGCCATCGCGCGGGCTGATCTACGTCAATCTGGCCTTCGCCCGCATGTTCGGGTACCCGTCGCCCGAGGCGATGCTCCAGGTGGCACCGAGATCGCTGTACGCCGACCCGGAGCGCCGCAAGGAGCTGGACCAGATGATCGCGACGCGCGGCTGCTTCGACAACGAGGAAGTCCGGTTCACCCGCGCCGACGGCAGCACCTTCTGGGCGCTGGTCAGCAGCACCGGCGTGAAGGGCAGCGACGGGACGGTCTACTACCTCGATGGCGCCGTCTCCGATATCACTGAGCGCAGACGGCTGGAGGAACAGCTGCGGCAGGCGCAGAAGATGGAGGCGGTCGGCAAGCTGGCCGGCGGAGTCGCGCATGACTTCAACAATCTGCTCACCGCGATCAGCGGCTACGCGGAGGCGCTGACCGAGTTCCTCCCGCCGGCCAGTCAGGCGCACGAGGACGCGGAGGAGATCACCCGCGCAGCCCAGCGCGCGACCGCACTCACCCGGCAGCTGCTTGCCTACAGTCGCCAGCAGATCCTCGCTCCGCAGGTCCTCCAACTGCCGCAGGTGGTGGACCATCTCGGCGGCATGCTCCGCAGGCTGATCAGCGAGGATGTCTGCCTGGTGATCCAGCACGCGCCGGGCGAGTGCTTCGTCCGGGTCGATCGGGGGCAGATCGAGCAGGTGCTGGTGAACCTGGTGGTGAACGCGCGCGACGCGATGCCGATCGGTGGGACGCTGGTGATCTCCACGGCGCGGGTCAACGTTGACGAGACTTTCGGCGGGGCGATTCTGGGGACCGAACCCGGCCCGCACATCTGCCTGACAGTGGAGGACACCGGCACCGGGATGGATGAAGTGACCCGGCGTCGTGCCTTCGACCCCTTCTTCACCACCAAGGAGCCAGGGAAGGGCACGGGACTGGGGCTGTCCACGGTGGAGGGCATCGTCCGCCAGAGTGGCGGGAGCGTCCTGCTGGAGAGCACTCCCGGTTCGGGCACCATTGTGCGAGTATACCTGCCGATGGTCGCGGAGCGACCCGAGCCGCCGGCGGCGGTCCTCCGCGCCGCACCGGCGCCGGAAGCCCGCGGGGTGGTGCTGGTTGTGGAGGACGAAGTCCTGGTTCGGGATCTGGTCTCCCGCACCCTCCGCCGAGCCGGGTACACCGTGCTGGTGGCCGACAACGGCGAGGAAGCCCTGCGGGTAAGCGGGGAGCATTCCGGTCCCATCGACCTGATGGTTACCGATGTGATCATGCCGCGGATGGGAGGGCGGGAACTTGCTGCCCAGATCATCCTGCCGCGGCCCGGACTCAGGATCCTGTTCGTCTCCGGCTATTCCAACGAGACGAGTCATGGCTCCGGCGCCCTTGGCACTGGTGCCGGATATCTGCAGAAGCCGTTCACACCCTCGACGCTGCTGGAACGCGTCCGGGAGATGCTGGCAACCCAATACACGATCTGAGTCCGGGGCGACTCCCCCGCCTCAGCGAAGGAGATACCGTGCGTATTCCCGCCGTGCTGAGGCCCGCCCTGCGCGGCGCCGTCGCGCTCTTCCTGGCCCTCGCCCTGGCCACCTGCGCCCGCAATCCCGTTACCGGCAAGAACGAGCTCTCCCTCGTCTCCGAAAGCCAGGAGATTTCGATGGGACGCGAGTACGCCGGCCAGGTCACGCAGGAGATGGGCGTCTATCCCGATTCCGGAGTCCAGCGCTACGTCAGCCGACTGGGCAAGGAACTCGCGGCCGGCACGGAGCGCCCCGCGCTGCCATGGACCTTTACGGTAATGGATGATCCGACCGTCAACGCCTTTGCATTGCCGGGCGGGTTCATCTTCGTGACCCGTGGCATCCTCACCCATATGAATTCCGAGGCGGAGCTGGCCACCGTCGTCGGCCACGAGATTGGGCACGTCACGGCGCGGCACTCGGTGCAGCAGATGACGCGACAGCAGATCGCCCAGATCGGGATGATGGCCGGCGCGATCGCCAGCGACAAGATCGCGCAGAACCTCGGACTGATCAGCCAGGTGGTGGGCATTCTCTCGCTCAAGTACAGCCGCGACGACGAGTCACAGGCGGACGGGCTGGGCTTCCGCTACTCGCTCAATGACGGCTACGACGTGCGGAAGATGGTGGACATGTTCGGCATCCTGCAGCGCATCAGCGCCCAGGCGGGCCAGCGGATCCCGGAGTGGCAGTCCACCCATCCCGATCCCGGCAATCGCATCGAGGCGACGAAGGCCCGCCTGGCGCGGGTGACGGTGCCGCTCGACGGCAAGAAGGTGAACCGCGATCAGTTTCTGACCACGATCGACGGCATGATCTTCGGCGACAATCCGCGACAGGGTTTCTTCAAGGGCACTCAGTTCCTGCATCCCGATCTCGCCTTCCAGCTCGACTTTCCCCAGGGGTGGAAGACCCAGAACCAGCCATCGGCGGTGATAGGGCAGAGCGCCCAGGGGGATGCGCAGGCGACACTCGGCTTTGCGGGAACGGGGACGCCGGCGGATGCGCTGCAGCAGTTCCTGGGTCAGGAGGGGATCACCCCAGGCCGTGGGAGCCAGACCGCGATCAACGGCAATCAGGCGGCGCTCGCGCCGTTCAGCGCGAAGAATCAGGATGGCAGCAGCCTCAACGGCCTGGTGGCGTACATCGCTCTGGATGGCACCACCTACCAGCTCCTCTGCCTGACGAATCAGTCGGCTCAGACCTACGACGCAACGTTCCGGTCCTTCATCGGCAGTTTCCGCCGATTGACCGATCCGGCGGCGCTCAGCGTCAAGCCGAACCGGATCTCGATTGCCAGGGTCTCCCGGGCAATGACGCTCGCCGAGTTCAACCGACAGAGCCCTTCAGTGGTCCCGATCGAGACCCTGGCGCTGATCAACGGCCTGGCGGATGGCAACGCGCAACTTTTGGCGGGGCAATCGGTGAAGCGGGTGATTACACGATAGAACCATGCCAGGGCGGCCAGGGCCTGCCTTGAACGGCTAAGGCATGCCTTGCCCCGGCAGCCGTCATCGTCACGAGACTCGGCGGGTCTTCCGTTTCATGAAATCCATCAGGATGAACTGACCCAGCGTCATTGTGCTCGTGAAGTACGCCTTCCCTCGGCAGATCTCCGACACCTTCTTCACGAACTCGATCAGCGACCGCTCCCGGGCAAGCATGAAGGTGTTGATCATGACGCCGGCCCGACGGCAATTCGCCACCTCCCGGTAGGTGGCCTCCAGTATCCGCGGGTCCAGCCCGATCGAATTCACGTAGACCTGGCCATCCGGCAGCGTCATCGCCGACGGCTTGCCATCCGTGATCATGATGATCTGCTTCATGTCCTTGTTCTGCGCCGCGAGAATTCGCCGCGCCAGCGTGAGCCCCTCGGCGGTATTGGTGTGATACGGTCCGACCTGTACCGAGGGCAGCGCCGCGAGCGGAATCTCCTCGGCGGTGTCGTGGAACAGCACGCAGCGAATGGAGTCGCCCGGGAACTGGGTGCGGATCAGATGGGTGAGGGCCAGCGCCACCTTCTTGGCCGGCGTGAAGCGGTCCTCGCCGTAGAGAATCATCGAGTGGGAGCAGTCGAGCATCAGGACGGTTGCGGCCGAGGAGCGGTACTCCGACTGATTGACCATCAGGTCGCCGTAGTCCAGCTCCAGCGGAACCTTGAGCCCGCCCCGCGCGAGCGCCCGGGTGAGGGTGCCCGGCACGTCGAGGTTCATCGCATCCCCGAACTCGTAGGGCTTGCTCGCCGCCTCCGCCTCCACCCCAGTGGCGAGGTGCGGCGTGTCGTGCGCGCCGGCGCTCGCCTTGCCCACGCTGCCGAGCAGCTGCTTGAGCAGCTTGAAGCCGAGGAAGTCGGCGCCCTTTTCGGTGAGGGAGAACTGCACCTGCTGCGCCGCTGAGCGCGCCTGCCCATTGGGGCCGAAGACCGAGGTGTAGCCCGCCGGCATCTGCGGGGCCTCCGCAATAGTCAGCAGGCCCGACTCGCGCAGTCGCGCCACGATCTGGTCGAGCAAATCGGCGAGCTGCTGCTCGACCTCCGCATCCTTCGCCTCGTCGCCCGTCGACTCGCCGCGCAGCAGCTTCATCATCTCCGCTGTCAGCTGCCCCGACTGCATGAGCGCCTTGA
>JBDTTN010000235.1:0-5148 GCA_039930625.1 Gemmatimonadota bacterium
ACGCGCAGACCGGTGGCTGACTGGATGCGGTCAACGGTGGAGGTGGATCGTTCGGTGGTCACAACGTACCTCAGAGTGGCCGCGCCGACGGAGCCGCGGGCAGAGGGTCAGGATCCCAGGCCGGCAGGATTGCCGGGTAGGGGAGCCTGCAAAGCTAGTTGAGAGGCGGGGTTAGAACAAGAGATATAGAGGGGGGCCGTCAGCCGTCAGCCGTCAGCCGTCAGCCGTCAGCCGTCAGCCGCCAGCCGCCAGCAGTCAGCAGTCAGCTCTTGGCAGGTAGCCGCTGACGGGCGACCGCAACAATCCGGGCGACCTGCTCCTCGAAGCTGAGATCGGTGCCGTCGAGGGGTACCGCGTCGGCGGCCATCCGGAGGGGAGCGACCGCCCGGGTGGAGTCGGCCTTGTCCCGGGCGGCGAGGGTGGCGGTCTCCCGTTCTACCACTCCGGCGTCGCTGGCCTGGCCGCGCTGGGCCAGCCGCCGAGCCGCCCGGGTCCGGGGCGAGGCGGTGAGGAAGATCTTCACCTCGGCATCCGGGAAGACGATCGTCCCGATGTCACGGCCATCGACGACGACCGACTGCCCTGCCCCCGGCAGGCTCCGCAGCCGCTCGTTGACCCATTCGCGCACCTCGGGAAGGGCGGACACGGCAGAGACCAGCGCGGTAACCTCCGGGGTCCGGATGGCCTCGTCGGCCGGCTCACCATTGAGATAGACGGCATACCCAATTCCGTCGAAGTGCAGTGCCAGCCCGCGCCGCGTCGCCTCCAGCAGGAGCGCGTTGGCATCGAGCGGTCCGCCCGGAATCGGGCCGCAGTGCCGTATGGCGACGAGGGTGACCCCCCGGTAGAGTGCCCCGGAATCGAGGTGTGCGAAGCCGAGCGCCCGGGCGACCGCATCGGCGGTGGAAGACTTGCCGCTCGCGGAGGGACCATCAATGGCGATGACGTGGGCAGGCATCAGCCCCGGATCTTCCGCAGCATCTGGGGGAAACCGGGGAAGCTCACCGCCGCACAGGCCAGGTCGTCCAGCTTGATGGCGGCACCGCGCACGGTGCCCAGCACGGCGAAGGCCATCGCGAGCCGGTGATCGGCTTCGGTGACGACCTTTCCTCTAGGCGGGGCGGCGAGACCGGTGACGTGGAGGTCATCACCGAGTACTTCGGCGCGGCCACCGACGGCGCGGATGTTCTGGGCGATGAGTCCGAGCCGGTCGCTCTCCTTCACGCGCAGTTCGCCCACATCCCGGAAGATCGTGGTGCCCTCGGCGCGCGTCGCGAGCGCGGCCAGCATCGGGATCTCGTCAATCAGGCCCGGGATCTCACCTGCCAGCACCTCAGTGGCCCGGAGCCGGGCCGGCCGCGCGACGAGATCGGCGACCGGCTCGTCGAAGGCGCTCTCCAGATTGTCCACCTCGACCCTGGCGCCCATCCGCTGAAGCACCGACAGGTACCCGGTTCGGGTCGGGTTCACGCAGACTCCCGTGATCCGCAGGTCGCCACCTTCCGCGAGCACCGCGGCGCCGACCGGAAAGGCGGCGGATGAAGGGTCGCCGGGAATCTGCATGTCGAAGGGTGTCACCGTGCCGGTGGGCTGAAAGTGGATCCAGCCATCTTCCTCTTGCACGCTGTATCCAAAGGCTCGGAGCAACCGCTCGGTGTGGTCGCGGGAACGCCCGTGCGGCTCGCGCAGCGAAACCGGCACCCCGCCGGCGAGTCCCGCGAGCAGGAGCGAGCCCTTGATCTGGGCACTGGAGACCGGCATCTCGTAACTGAGCGGCTTCAGTTTGCCGCCTCGAATGGAGAGTGGCAGAGTGCCCTTCTCATTCTGCTCGGTGATGCTCGCGCCCATTTCGGCGAGCGGCACCGTGACCCGCCGCATAGGCCGGCGGCGGAGCGAGTGATCCCCGGTGAGCGTGGTTCGAAAAGGGTGGGCCGCGAGCAGCCCGAGCAACAGGCGAGTCGTGGTGCCGGAGTTGCCGCAGTTGAGCACGCTTTCCGGTTTCCGCAACCGGCCGCGGCCAGTAATGGTCACCATCTGCTGCGCCGTGAGGGGTGACACGGCGACGCCCATCTGGCGCAGCACCCTCGCCGAGGAACGCGCATCGAGCGAGGTGAGCATCCCCCCCACGTGGCTGGTGCCCTTCGCCATCGCGGCGAACAGCAGCGCGCGATGCGAGAGACTCTTGTCACCTGGAACACGGATGCTGCCACGGACGTGCATCGAGACCTCGCGGTGGTGGACGACAGCTGGAATCGTGTTGCGTTACTGGGCGGCCTGGACAGACTCAGCCTTCGGCGGGCTCCGTTGCGCGGCGCCGGGATGGACCGGCAGGAGCGCCCGCCTCATCGAGCCGGCGGCGAAAGAGTGCGGCTTCTTCGAGATAGGCGTACAGGCCCGCTCGGTCCCCCCGTTCGATGAGCGCCCGGAGCGCCGTGAGTTCCGACTCCGCTCGCTCCAGGGCGCCGCACACCGGGTCCCGGTTCATCAGGAAAATATCCACCCACATCTCCGCAGGGCTTGCCGCGAGGCGGGTCGTATCGCGGGCGCCGGTACCCCACGACGCCCCACGCAGTGACGGCTCGCGCATGAACGCATGGCCGAGTGCGCTTGCGACGGCCTGCGGCAGATGGCTGGTCCAGGCCAGCTGGGTGTCGTGCGCGACGGCATCGACCAGCACCGGGTGCGCGCCGAGCACTTCCTCCCAGAAGTTCATCACTTCCCGGGCAGCGTTGTCGCCGCCCGGTCCGGTAGGTGAGACATACACGATGGCGCCGGTGAAGCGGTCCTGCCTGGCGCCGGCCCAGCCCGCGACGTGGGTGCCCGCAAAGGGATGACTGCCGGCGAATCGATCCCCGAGCCCGAGTTCCACCGCTCGAGTGACCATGGGAACCTTGATGCTCGCCACGTCGGTGACCAATGCGTTCGCGGGGAGGTGCGGTGCAATTATGCCCAGGAGGTCGAGGATCGCTTGAGGCGGAGCGGCCAGCACGACGAGGTCGGCGCCGCGTACCGCGCGGGTGGGACTGTCCACGATGTCATGCACCGCCCCGGAGCGCAGCGCCTGCACCCCGTCCGCCCGATCCGGGCTGTAGCCGATGACCGAGGGCACGCCGGCGAGGCGCGCCTGCCAGGCGAGCGAACCGCCCATGGCGCCGAGTCCGATAACCGCCAGAGATTGGGGTCGCATACAGTGTCGGACGTCGGCTGTCGATAGTAGGAATTCGATTCAGGCCACGCGTATTCTGGCCCAAACGTAGTCCGGGAACCGTAGCTCCTCAACCGATCCGGAGAGACCCTGGCCGAGTCCAGGGTTCATTCCCGCGATCCCGCGGATCCAACGGGGGCGGGTCGGAGCCAGCTTCCAGCGAATGGGGGGCTGGCACCGGGATCAGGGGAGTTGACCCCGGGTGTACAGGCTGGTCGTGGCGGACGAACTTGGCACCAGCCTCGCCGTGGCGCAGATTCCCTCGCGGGTCCTTCCTGCCTGGCAGGGGTGGACCGGGGCCCAGTCGCGGGACCCCCGGAGCAGGCTTCCTGATCAAACCTGTGCGGCCAACGGCGCTCGCGGCGCGGGTCTTTGCGGTTCTCCGGCGCACCAAGGTGCAACCATGGCCACGATTCTTGTCGTCGAAGACAGCCCTGACAACATGAAGCTGTTCCGCACCCTGCTGGTGTTGCGGAAGCACGTCGTCGTTGGTTTGACGAGTGGCGACGGGCTGCTTGCAACGATCGAGGAGTCGCAGCCGGCGCTGGTCCTGATGGACATTCAGCTGCCCGGGAAAGACGGGTTCGAGCTGCTCGGGGAGATCCGCGAGTCGCCCCACCGGGCCCTCCGGGTGGTGGCCCTGACGGCCCATGCGATGGCCGGGGACCAGGAGCGGGCTCTCGCGGCAGGCTTCGATGGCTATATTACTAAACCGATCGACATACGAAGCTTCCCGGATCAGGTCGCCCGGGCCCTTGAGGGAGAACGAGTGACCCACTGATGGCCGACGCTACGCCGCCACCGTCCCCCGCCCAGCCGCCCGGCCAACATGATCGCCGGGCGCTGCTGCAAGCGTATCAGGACGTCGTCCAGAACGAGAAAGAAAAGCGAACCACGCAGCCAGTCCCGACCCGGCCGGCGAGTCGGGCGCCGTTCTGGATCATCATGGGGGCGATGATTGCGGTGCTCGCAGGGATGCTGGCAGTACAGCCGGCGTGGCTCTTCCCCCGGGTGCCCGAGGAGGGTCGGGAGATTCGCGAGGCCAGCCTGCGGGTGCGGATGTACGTCGAGATCGACCGGATCGAGCGGTACCGGACGGCCAACTCGCATCTTCCGGCCACACTCTCCGACGCGGGGGCCGACACCACGGGTCTCACCTTTAGTGCGGGCGTCGATGGCTACTCCCTTGAGGGCCGCAACGACGGCATGACGCTGACCTACACCTCGGGTCAGTCTCCGAAGGACTTCCTGGGCACGAGCTATCAGCTGCTCACGCAGCGGAGGTTGCGGCGATGAGCCTGCGACGCGGATTCACCCTGGTAGAGATGATGGTTGTGATCGTGGTGATCGGGCTGCTCGCCTCGATCGTGACGCTCAAGTACATCGACCTCTCCCGCACCGCCTACGCGGCGAAGGTCGTCGGCGAATTCACCACGGTGCGCCTGGCCGCCTACAACTACGAGGCGGACCACAACAACAACTGGCCGGCCGAAGTCGGCGCCGGCATCACACCGACCGAGATGATTCCGTATCTGCCGCAGGGGTTCAGCTTCGTCACACCGACCTACACGCTCGACTGGGACAATCGCAGCCCCAGCACCGATCCCTACCAGCTCGCGATTTCACTGACGTCAAGCGACCCGGCGCTGATGAACGCACTGGCCCAGAACCTGGGGGGGAATGCGCCGTACTTCTTCGCCGGCAATCGCCTGACGTACGTCCTCGTCGATCAGTCGGGCAACTATTAGGGGAAACGGGAAGTGGGAAACGGGATGAGTATGATTGCCCGCTTCCCGGTTACCGTTTCCCGCGGGTCGCCTCCAGGCTCAATCCTCGATCTTCCTCCGCGACGTCGATTCCCGCGCCCACTTCCTGGCGATCTTCAGCACGTCGGGATCCACTCCCGGGAACGCCGGCTTCATCCGCTCCAGCGTATCCACCAC
>JBDTTN010000236.1:0-5127 GCA_039930625.1 Gemmatimonadota bacterium
GTCCGGCGCACCCCCCGCCTTCGCCACCTGATCGGCGCGGATCTTCCCCGCATCGAACTTCTTCACTCCAGCGAGCATCTTGCTGATGGTGTCATCGAAATCGGCCTTCTGCCCTCGCTTGAGGGTGAAGCGGAGCGGATTGATCCGCGCCAGCACGAATGCCTTGAGGTAGGGACTCTCGAAGCCGCGCGCCTTGAGTCCGCTCACCGCCTCCGCCACCGCTGCGTCGAGCTCGAGCAACTGCTCCGCCCGCTCCCGCCGGGTGACGAGGGCGCTGGAGAGCTTGCTGGACAGAAACGCCTCACACCGCTTGAGCACCGGGTGATAGGCGCCGCCGGAGAAGCGGCCGTTCTGCTGGTAGCAGCAGCCCAGCGTGAGCAGCGACGGCTCCTCGAACTCGGTCTCGTAGCTCTTCTCGGCCCGGTCATCGAGCATGGCGAGCGCCTCGGCCAGGCGGATCACTTCAAAGGCACGCTCGCGCACGTTGTGCGCCTTCTCGGTATTGAGCACCAGTATCCGGTGCGCCACCTCCGGCTCCGCCACCACCAGGGCGACTACGGTGCGCGCGCCGAGCTTCCTCAGCGCACCGAGCCGGTGATTGCCGTTCGGCGTGAGGTACTGGCCCTCGGCGCTCCGCACCGCGATCACCGGATCCATGAAGCGGCCGAGCTTGGTCATCGCGTCGGCCAATCGCAGTACGTGCGGCTCCGAAAGGTCCCGCTGATACGGTGTGGGCGCCACCTTCTCGATAGGCAGCCCGGCGAGGAGCTGCCACTCGGAACCGAGCGGCTCGCGGTAGGTTCCGATCACGATTCCGCCGTCCTCCACGATCTGCTCGCTCAGCCGCTCGATGGCTGCCGGAGGTTGCGCGGCAGTGAGCTGTCTCGGCGTGAGCCCGCGCGGCTCGGGGGCGGCCTTGGCTCGCTTGCGGGGCGCCTTCTTCTTCGGGGTGTCGGGCATGGGAGAGGGCGGGAAACGGGAAACGGGAAACGGGAAACGGGAAACGGGAAACGGCACCGCAGGGAATGTGCAGCGCAGACCGGAAGAGAGCCAGAGCGGGCCCGGCTTGACCGGAGCCCACGCCGAAACGCAGCAGCAGCCCGGCGTTCGACCACCGTGTGACTCGAATCCTCCGGCGTGACTATCCGTACTGCAGCAAGTCGATAGCTTCCTGACACCCTCTCCCAACGTTCGAGGCCTTCCCGATGCGACCCACCCTCATGGGGCTCATCCTCGCCGCGCTGCCGCTGACACTCGCTGCACAGGCGCCCGGCAAGTGGCCGCCGGATTCGCTCATCAATACAAAGGTGATCCCGCATGACACGCCGGTCATGCAGGTGGTCGGCACCATGCGCAACTTCGCCGGCGGGCTCGGCGTGCGCTGTACCTTTTGTCATGTCGGGGAAGAGGGGAAGCCGCTGGAGACCTACAACTTCGCCGACGACAAGAAGCGCACCAAGCTGGTCGCTCGGCAGATGATGCGGATGGTGGAGGAGATCAACAAGCGGCTCGACACGATCCCCGAACGACCCACCCCCGCAGTGCAGGTCACTTGCCAGACTTGCCATCGCGGGGTAAACCGACCGGCGCCGCTCGCGATGCGTGTCGCCGAGGCGACGATCGCCGCTGGATCGGATTCCGGGACGAAGGTCTACCGGGCGCTGCGGGAGCGCTACTTCGGGCGGGACGCCTTCGACTTCGGGGAGCGGTCGCTCAGCAGCGCCGCCTTCCAGGTGGGGCGCGAGAGGAAGTACGACGACGCGCTGGCCCTGCTCAAGCTCAACGAAGGCTTCTTCCCTGGCTCGAGCAGCATCTCCGTCTTCCGCGGCAACATCCTGCTCATGCGCGCAGATACAGCTGGGGCGACTGGTGCCTTTCGCGAGGCGCTGCAGCGGGATTCCACCAACGGTGAGGCCCGTGGCCGGCTGAAGGACATCGGCCAGACACCATAGCGCCTGGCCGATTCAGGCGGGTCAGAGTTCGCTGAACCCCTTTCCGGTTTCCAGCAGCGACTTGAGGTCGCTGAAGATCCAGGCCTGACCACCTCCGGCGTCGCCACCGAGGCTGGCCCGACCCGTCCGCGCCGATCGCCACAGGAGAAGACCGCCCATGTACGCCGTCCGTCAGGAGGAGCTTCCGCTCAAGGGGATGTCCTACAACTTCGTCGGCGCTGACCACGGCGACACCAAGGCATCGGTCTATATCGTCAACGCGCCGCCAGGACGGGGAGCGCCCCCGCACCGGCATCCCTACGATGAGATCGTGTTCGTGCAGGCGGGGAGTGGCCGCTGGACGGTGAACGGCACGGAGATCGAAGGCACGTCGGGCGACATCTTCGTGGTGAAGGCGGGAGAGATCCACAGCTTCATCAATATCGGCGAGGATACACTCCGGCTGTTCGACGTGCACACCAATGCGCGGTTCGAGCAGGAGAACATCACCCAGGAGCCGTGAGCAGCCCCGCAGGACGCGTCTCATCGCCAGGCCGCGCGTGAGCGACTACCCGCCCTGCGCCGACATGTACATCAGTCTGCTGCCCGACAACGGCCGGGTCAGCGTACGCCGCGTTGCCTACAGAGGGCACCGGACAAGCGGTGAGTGCTGCGCGATCCGTTGTTGTTGAAGCTGCAGCGTGGACTGGGCGCGGGCGAGCCTCAAGTATCCTGGCCCCAGCACCGGGCATCACGGTGCTGCGATCCATGTCGATCGGGCCGGGCTCCCTTGCTTCGGTCCATGGCGCGGCCTCTATTACATCCCCGACGGGGAGTACCGGGCGCAGGCGTACCCGCGCCGGGCCGCACCCCTTCGTGACATCCCCTGACTCCGGAGGCCCTCCGTGTTCACCCCGCTCAACAGTCGTCATCTCCCGTTCGCGCAGAGTGCCCTCCGTATCGCCGCCGGAATGACGTACTTCTCTCACGGTGGCCAGAAGCTGCTGGGGTGGTTCGGCGGCATGGGGCCCGACGGCGGGACCGTGGAGCTGATGAGTCGCTTCGGCGCGGCGGGCGTGATCGAAACCGTTGCCGGGGCCCTGCTCGTGTTAGGCCTCGGGACCCGCTGGGCGGCGTTCATCGCCTCGGGCGAGATGGCGGTTGCCTACTTCTGGATGCACACCGGCGGGAGCGGCAAGATCTGGTGGTGGCAGAATCACGGCGAAATCGTCATGCTGTACTCGTTCATCTGGCTGGCGTTCGCCGCCTGGGGCGCCGGGCCCTTCAGCGTCGATGCCTGGCTGGCGAAGCGGCAGAGTCCTTCCTGAACCCGCAGGCAGTTCGGCGGGCGACGAGACGTACGGCGGCGCTACGGCCTTTCGCTGGCCAGCGAGTCCAGGGTGCGCCCCAGCCCCATGAGCAGCAGCGAGTCCGCGCTCGCGACAAGATTCTGGCTCTCCGCGGGATCGAGATCCACGCGATACAACTCCTGTCGCCCCCTGGAATCGCGAATCAGGTGGTAGGGGTACTGGAACACCGACCAGAGCGAGCCCCCCACCGATGGCTCCCACCGCTTCGGCTGGTAGGGCTTCTCCCGCAATGAAAGCAGCGGCGCGGGGCGGGCGGTGTCCCCCTGCAGCGCCGGATCCAGAATCGAACGCCCTGGGAGGGTGCCATCGAGTCCGCCGGTCACGACCTGCATCACTGTCGCGGACAGGTCGCGGAGGCTGACCGGCCGCCGGACCCTGACTCCGCCGGGAACGGTTGGCGGATAGACCAGCATCAGCGGCACATGGATCAGCGGCAGGTAGAGACTGTTGCCGTGAAACTGCAGGCCATGCTCACCGAACTGTTCCCCGTGGTCGGAGACCACGATGATCAGCGTATGCTCGAACAGCTTGCGCTGCTCCAGTTCGCCCACCAGTCGGCCCAGCTGCTCATCGATCAGCGCGATGCTGGCTTCATAGGAAGCCCGGGTACTGGCCAGATCCGCCTCAGTGATGTGCTCCCGCTTCCGGAGGACCGGCGGCCCGGGCGGCTCGAATCGGGCACGCAGTCGCGGCGGGGTGGCGTAGGGATCGTGGGCGTCGATGAAGTTGAGAAAGGCGAAGAAGGGCCGATCAGGACCACGCCGGGCGTCGAGCCAATGGAGAAAGTCATCGACATTCTCCTCGGCGTTCTTCCGCCGGGCGCCCCGCCAGGGATACTTCGAGAGTGGAAGCAGCTTCCTGCCGACCGTCCGCGAAAACCACGAACTCTCGATGAATCGGCCCCACGTCATGGGCCAGTCTTCGTAACGGGCAAACCCCTGTGCCAGACCCGAAATCCTGGTCGCGTACGCCATGTTCGCCACGAATCCCGCCGTGGCGTACCCCCGGTCCCGCAGCACCTCGGCCAGGGTCAGGTGATGCTCCGCGAGGGGAACGTTGTAGTCGACCTCGAGCGCGGTCGGGTAGACGCCCGTGAACATGCTGGCATGCGACGGGAGCGTCCACGGCGCGGTGGCGATGGCCCAGTCGAACACGGTTCCCCGGGTGGCGAGCCGCTCGAGGTTCGGGGTGGTATGCCGCGACGGGTCGTAGAGTCCGAGGCTCGCGGCGCGCACGGTGTCCAGCACGAGGAGCAGCACGTTCGGCTGGCCGGCATCGGCGGCCGCGAGCGCTGCCAGGGCGCGGCGCTCCCGCGGGACAGGCAGATCCCATAGGCCACCGATGACGAGGAGCGCGACTGCAGGCAGAACCACCCGTGGCGTCCACTTCATCACGCGCGCGGTGCGCTCCCGAGGTCCCGCTGCCGCGCGCACCGCAAGCACGGCCAGGCCGAGACTGAGCAACCAGGCACTCCAGCGATACAACCCGAAGTGGGGATCCTGGAGCACGCTATACGCGGCGAGAACCGCCAGCACGAACAGACACGGAGTCAGTGCGACGAGCCCGAAGCGGCCGGACTGGAGCGCCGCACCTCGGGCGTCACGCGGAACAGGAAACGCAATGGCCAGGAGGACGGCGAGGAGGCCAAAGACAAGGGCAGCGGATGCTGGGGCCATCCAGACGATGTCCCAACTGAAGCTTCGCGCCAGATTACCCTCGATGAGGTGCCGCAGAGCGAGATGGGCCGATTCAGCCATGCCGGCGAGTCCGCCCAGCGCCGCGCCGAGTGCCACGACCGCCGCGAACGGAACCTGCGCGCCGTTCCA
>JBDTTN010000237.1:0-5109 GCA_039930625.1 Gemmatimonadota bacterium
GGTACCTTCGAGGCGGGCAGCAATTTCAAGGCATGGTTCTTTCGAATCCTGACCAACTGCTTCTACAGCAAGTACCGCAAGCGCAAGCGTCAGGGGACGGAGATCGAGCTGGATGACACGCCGGAGCTCTACATGTATTGTCAGACTGCCGCAATAGGACTGCATGCCAGGACCGAGGATCCGGCCAGCATGCTGATGTCGAATATGGCGGCCGAGCACATCGAAGCCGCCATCGCGGCACTGCCCGACGAATACCGGGTGGTTGCGACGCTGTACTTCATGCAGGACTTTGCCTACCAGGAAATCGCCGAGGTGGTTGGCGTTCCGGTGGGAACGATACGGTCGCGGCTGCACCGTGGCCGGCGCCTGCTGCAGAAGGCCCTGTGGGTGATTGCCGAGGAGCGAGGGATCGTCAGCGCGCTGAGCGCAGCACCGGACGAGGGAGACTGACATGCATCCGCCCGATCGCTTCACCTGCGAGGAAGTCTTTACCCGCCTCGACGACTATCTCGACCGCGAATTGACCGCGGACGAGATGCGGCTGGTGCGTGAACATCTCGACACCTGCGCCGCATGCGCCAGTGAACACCGTTTTGAGTCTGGCGTGCTGAATGGGGTGCGGGAGAAGCTGCAGCGGCTGGCGGTGCCGGCGGACCTGATGGCCCGGATCAGCGCCCGGATCGCGGCGGATGCCGAGGCCCGCGGACGCGACGGGAGCTAGCGCGCCGCCAGCTGGAGGAGCGCCTGGGTGATCCCCAGGCCGTCGATGAATTCGGCGGGCAGCTGGTGCAGGATGATTGCGAGCGTGGCCACGTCGATGGATGACTGCGCCAGATGCGAGGCGGCCTCGAGACCCAGGCCGAGGGCCAGGGTCGGGCAGGCGGCGATGACAGTACGGCCAAACGTAGCGTCGCCAAGTCGCGCGCCGGTGAGCTCGGTCCGGTGCAGCACAGCGTGAGTCAGGTCGGCGTGCGCAAGGAAGGCTCCACTCAAGTCGGTTCCCTCCAGCATCGCTCCGTTCAGCGACGCCCCCACCAGGTTCGCTCCCGCGAAGCCGGCTCCGGACAGGTTCGCCTCCGCCATATCCGCCCCGCTGAAGTCTGATCCGGGGAAACTGGTGTGGTCGAAGCCCGCGCGGCGCAGCCGGGCATTCTGGAAGTTCGCCCCGGGCTCGCCGGCGCGGGCCAGCTTGAAGCTCGCGCGGGTGAGGTCGGCACCCTGCAGCACCGCCCCGGTGAAGTCCGCGCCGAGCAACCGACCGTCGGTGATCCGGGCTCCGATCAGACTAGCGCCGCGGAGCGAGCTGGCGCTCAGGTCGGCTCCTCGCAGGTCGGCTCCGTCTAGGCAGGCTCCCTCCAGGTTGGCGGAACAGAGATCGGCGCCCCGCAGATCAGCCCCGGCCAGGTTGGCCCCAGGGAGATCGGCATACAGCAGGACGGCGTGGGCCAGCCGGGCGTTCTGCAGATTCTCCGTCGGGACTTCCTTGAGCAGTGCTCCCGTGTCTCGGCGCAGGATCTGGATCATCGGGCTTTTCCGGAATTGGGGATGGCTGCGAACGCGACAGCCCTGTCCAAGGTTCCAGCCAGCCGGGAACCGGGGTGGGTTGGGGCGCGTTGCTGGTTCTTCGGCGACTGATTCGCCCCGTATTCAGCTGCGATCTCCCTAGCGCTCCTCCCCGATGGGCGTGCGCCGCAGTGCTGAGGTACGGTCATCGATCCAGGAGCAGGTAGCCCAATGTCGTTCGATTCACCGCAGGACAGTTTCGGCCCGGCCCCGGACCCGCTGCTGGAGGCAATCCGGTCGCGGCTGCGTCCCATGAAGGCCCCGGAGAGTCTCCGGGTCCGGATCGCCGCGATGCTTGCGGCAGAGCGTCGGCCGGCGCCCTGAGGGGAACCTGTCTGCCGCTGGTGACGTTCTACGCCCGACACCGCCAATTCCGCACGGAACGAGGAGGTATGCAGGTGCGTCAGATCACGGCAGAAGGCGTACGGCTGGAGCAGGACCGGAAGGGTGCAGCCGGGTGGCGGCACTGGGGACCGTACCTCTCCGAGCGGCAATGGGGCACGGTGCGGGAGGACTACAGCGCCGATGGCGCGGCATGGGACTACCTGCCTCACGATCATGCCCGGAGCCGTGCCTACCGCTGGGGCGAGGACGGACTCGGCGGCGTCTCCGACGACCAGCAGCACCTCTGTCTTTCGGTGGCGCTCTGGAACGGGCAGGATCCGATCCTCAAGGAGCGGCTCTTCGGCCTGACCAATCGGGAGGGCAATCATGGCGAGGATGTGAAGGAGCTGTACTACTACCTCGACGCCACGCCGACGCATTCCTATCTCAAGATGCTGTACAAGTATCCGCAACGGGCCTTTCCATACGAGGAGCTGGTGCGGGAGAATGGCCGTCGTGGGGTGAGCCAGCCGGAGTACGAGCTGGTGGACACCGGGATCTTCGAGGACAACCGCTATTTCGATGTGGAGATCGAATACGCCAAGGGCTCGGCGGATGACATCCTGCTGCGCATCACTGCCCACAACCGTGGTCCCGACGCCGCCGAGTTGCATTTGCTGCCGCAGTTGTGGTTCCGCAACAGCTGGTCGTGGCAGGAGGGCGCGGCTCGGCCGAGCCTGACGGCGGCCAAGGGGGCGGTCATGGCGAGTCACCCGGTGCTGGGCGACTACCGCTGGTGCGTCGAGGGCAGCCCTGAACTGCTGTTCACCGAAAACGACACTAACACCGAGCGCCTCTTCGGTCATCCGGGCCCGCGCTCCTACTACAAGGATGGCTTCCACGATTGCATCGTGGGAGGCAATCGCGGCGCGGTGAATCCGGACCGGAGCGGCACCAAGGCCGGCGCCTGGTACCGGCGCACCGTTGCCGCCGGCGAGTCCATGGTGGTGCGAGTGCGCCTCACCCCGGGACACGCCCGCCCGTTGTTCACCGATTTCGACAGGCTGGTGGAGCTGCGAGCGAGAGAGGCCGACGAGTTCTACGGTCAGCAGCAGCGCGACCTGCACGACGCCGATGCGCGGTTGGTGCAGCGGCAGGCCTTTGCCGGGATGATCTGGAGCAAGCAGTTCTTCTACTACGACGTGCGGGAGTGGCTCGCCGGCGATGCCGGCCAGCCCGCCCCGCCTGCTGGGCGGCGCGGGGGTCGCAACGCGGAGTGGGAGCATCTCAACAACGCCGACATCATCTCGATGCCGGATAGCTGGGAGTATCCCTGGTACGCGGCGTGGGATCTCGCCTTTCATTGCATTCCGTTCGCCCTGATCGACCCGGAGTTCGCCAAGCACCAGCTCGTGCTGCTCACGCGCGAATGGTATATGCACCCCAACGGGCAGCTGCCGGCGTACGAGTGGGCCTTCGGCGATGTGAATCCGCCGGTGCACGCCTGGGCGGCGTGGCGGGTGTTCCAGATCGATCGCAAGCAGCGCGGCGATCAGGGCGATCTCGCCTTCCTGGAGCGGGTCTTTCACAAGCTGATGCTGAACTTCACCTGGTGGGTGAATCGCAAGGACGCGCAGGGGCGCAACGTCTTCCAGGGCGGATTCCTGGGCCTCGACAACATCGGGGTGTTCGATCGGAGCGCGCCGCTGCCGACGGGCGGGTACATCAACCAGGCCGACGGCACGGCATGGATGGGGATGTACAGCCTCAACCTGATGCGGATCGCGCTCGAGCTGGCCCGGCACAACCAGGTGTACGAGGACATCGCCACCAAGTTCTTCGAGCATTTCCTGCACATCGCCGAGGCGATGACCAACCTGGGCGACGACGGAGTCGGCCTGTGGGATGAGGAGGACCAGTTCTACTACGACGTCCTCAGCACGCCTGACAACCGGCTGACCCCGCTCAAGGTACGCTCGATGGTCGGGCTCATTCCGCTCTTTGCGGTGGAGACGATCGACCAAGCGCTGCTGGATGAGCTGCCCGGATTCGCGGGGAGACTGCGCTGGTTCCTCGACGCCCGCCCCGACCTGGCGGCGCTGGTCTCCCGCTGGGAGCAGCCGGGCAAGGGAGAGCGGCGGCTGCTCTCGCTGCTGCGCGGGCATCGCATGAAGCGATTGCTCAGCCGCATGCTGGACGAGACCGAGTTCCTTTCGGACTACGGCATCCGGGCGCTGTCAAAGGTGCACGAGAAAAACCCGTACGTCTTCGATGTGATGGGCATGCCGCTCACGGTGAGCTACCAGCCGGCGGAATCGGATTCGGGGCTGTTCGGAGGCAATTCGAACTGGCGCGGTCCGATCTGGTTCCCGGTGAACTACCTGCTGATCGAGTCGCTGCAGAAGTTCCACCACTACTACAGCGACGACTTCCGGGTCGAGTGCCCGGCGCGTTCCGGCACCTTTCTCTCGCTGGCGGAGGTGGCGGAGGAGCTGTCGAAGCGGCTGGCGCGCATCTTCCTTCGGGATGCGTCGGGTCGCCGCCCGGTCTTCGGCGACAATCAAAAGCTCCAGGATGACCCGCATTTCCGCGATCACATCCTGTTCCACGAATACTTCCACGGCGACACCGGCCGCGGCGTCGGCGCCTCGCACCAGACCGGGTGGACCGGCCTGATCGCGAAGCTGCTGCAGCCCCGCAGCATGAAGCACGCGAACGATGCGGTGCCCGGCGCGGCCGGCCAATTGGCGAAAATGGCACGCACCCCACGGGAGATCCACCATGCCCACAGCTGAGTCTACCAGGCGTCCGATTCCCCGGCTGCTCACCGGTCAGCGCGCCGTCGTGACCGGGGCCAGCTCCGGCATCGGGCGGGCCATGGCTCTCGCGCTCGGCGAGGCGGGAGCCGACGTCGCGGTCAACTTCTCGTCGGCTGAAGGGCCGGCGCTCGAGGTCGTGGCCACCCTCAAGGAGATGGGTCGGCGCGCCTTTGCGTTCAAGGCGGATGTGGCCGACGAGACCCAGGTGGCGGCGCTCTTCCAGCGCGCCCGTGAGGAGTTCGGCAGCATCGACATCCTGATCAACAACGCCGGCCTGCAGAAGGACGCTGCGACGCACGAGATGACGCTGGCGCAGTGGCAGCGGGTCATCGACGTCAATCTCACCGGGCAGTTTCTCTGCGCCCGTGAGGCGATCCGCGAGTTCCGCCGGCGGGGTCCGGCG
>JBDTTN010000238.1:0-5070 GCA_039930625.1 Gemmatimonadota bacterium
AGATCGCCATCGGAGCGAAGTTGGTCACCGTGGCCTCGTCGCCCTGCTCCGCCGCCCGCATGATCCGGTTGAACAGCCGGTCGAATCGCTCGCGGGGCGACATGTTGCTGATGTCAGGCGGCGTGCCTCCGGAACCATCACCGCTGGCGGCGAATGGAGCCTCCGCCGCCGGCGGCGCGGCGGCCGGCGCCGCCGCCTGGCCCCGCGTCACATAGAGGGCGAGTCCGCCTACCACAGCGACGACCCCGCCTCCCGCAAGAAACCAGAGCAGCCGTTCGTTCCCGCCCATTGCCTGCCGACCCTGCGCCGCCGACGCGCCACAGTTGGCGCAGAATCGCGCCCCGGCAGGGAGGACACCGCCGCAGCGGGCGCAGCCCTCGCCGCCCATCGAGGAGCCACAGTGCCGACAAAATTTCCCACCAGAGGCCTTACCGCAGGAGGGGCACACAGCTGCTGTCACCGGAATCTCTCGGATGGCGTGAATGACGCGGGCGCGAAACGAACCCGGTAGTGAAGGTAGGAGGGACGCGGCGAGAACGGGAGGTGCCGGATCGGCTTTCATGTGATCCTCAGCACAGGTTCATGTAGGAGGATCGAACATGAAGGGCAAGCCAGCCGGAATTCACCGCCGATTCCGCTGCCATAGCGAACATTCGCAGGTGGAGGAGTTCCATGACAAATTGGCGCGGCGCCTCGGCGCCGGTTGCCGCACCAGACGCCGACCTCGCCCGGCTGCTCCAAACCGAAGAGCGGCTGGCCGCACTGCTGCTCACGGCGGGGGAGGCGGCGGGCGCACTCGTCACGGCGGCGCGACTCGAAGCCGAACAGACGGAGGCGGCGGCAAAAGCCGCCCTCGCCAGCGACCTTGCCGCGAAGGAAACCGCGCTCCGGGCCGAAGGGGAGGTAGCGCTGGTCGCCTTGCGCGCCGGAATCGGGGAGCGGCGGGCCCGCCTGGCCCGCATCGACCCACAGCCGCTCGCGCGCCAGGTGATCGCGCGCCTGATCGAATCCGGGCCGGAAGCAACATGATCGTCGAGATGGCTAAACTCAGAATCCTCGGGCCGCGCCGGCTCCTGACGCCGACGCTGCTGCAGCTCCAGGATCTCGGGGTGTTCCATCTCGCCCGCGTGGCGGAACAGGGGAGCCTCGCGCCCAGCGCGCTCTCGCTCCGCCAACTTCGGCTTCGCCGCCAGCTGCATCGGATGGATGCCGATCTCGCGGCCGCCCAGACGGCCCTCCACTGCCCTCCCATTCGAGCTCGGCCGGCCAGCATCCCGTCTCTGGTTGGCCTCCCGGCGGTCGCTCGACTGGCGCATCGGGTCCGCCGAGAGGCGGAAGCGCTCGCCGCACAACTGCTGGCACTGGGGGAGGAGCGGGCGCTCCTGCTCAAATACAAGGACGCCTTTCTCGCCTTCGGTCCGCTGTTGCGCCCCGACGCCGCCCGCGCCGGCCTGCGTGCCTACTACGCCGTCGTACTCGCCTCACAGACATCCCTCGTACCGAAGGTGCGAGCCCTGCTCGCCCAGGTGATTGGCGACGGCTTCGAGCTTCGCAGCCGGCCCCTCCCCGGCGGCGACACTGCCCTGCTGATTCTGGCTCCCGCGAGCACTTCGACGCGGGTGGAGGAGCTGCTCGGCGAAAGTGGCGTCGCCGAAATGCCGGTCCCCCGGGGCTACGAGGCGCCGACGCTGAGCGAAGCACTGCCGCGCATGATGGAACGGCTGGCGCTGATTCCGGCCGAGCGGGATCAGGCCCTGAGCACCGCCCGCTCCCTTCGCGACCAGCACGCCACCGCCCTCGCACTGGGAACCGCCATCGTCGAGGATGCCCTGGCGGAACTTGCCGCGCTGGAACTTTCGGGCGTGACCGAGCGGGCCTTTGTGCTCGAGGGCTGGGTGCCGCGCCGCCTGACCGAGACGGTGATGCGCGGGATTGCGGGCTCACCGGACGCGCCGATCTCGGTGACCCAGATCGAGCGGGGGCTCTGGGCCGACGAGGCCGTTCCGGTCGTGCTGCGGAACCCGCGAATCTTCAGGCCGTTCGAACTGCTGATTGGGCTGCTGCCCCTTCCGCGATACGGCAGCATCGACCCGACGCCGTTCACCGCCGTCTTCTTTCCGATGTTCTTCGGTCTGATGGTCGGCGACATCGGTTACGGCCTCATGCTCGCCGCTCTCGCGTTCCTGCTGCACCGTGGCAGCGCACCGGACTCCCGCCGGCGTGCGATCGCGGAGATCGCAACCGCCTGCGCCCTCTTCAGCACAGTCTTCGGCGTGCTCTTCGGTGAGCTGTTCGGCAATCTGGGGCACGACTGGTTCGGCATGCATCCGATCCTGCTCGACCGCGAGCACCAGATGAAGGTGTTCCTGATCCTGGTGATCGGGCTGGGCACCGTGCACGTTCTGCTGGGACTCCTCCTCGGAGTGATCAACGCCTTTCGCCACAGCAGGCGCGAGGCGCTGGGGAGGAGCCTCTCGATGGTGGTGGTGGTGCTGATCATTGCGGCGCTGCTCGCGGCACTGCGCACACTCCCCCATGCCCTGCTCACGCCCATCGTCATTGTGATCCTGGCACTGTTTCCGATCCTGGTTGCGGTCGAGGGACTCGTGGCGCCCGTGGAGCTCCTTTCGACCCTCGGAACGATCCTCTCCTACGCCCGAATCATGGCGCTCGGCACGGCGTCGGTCATGCTCGCCCTGGTGGCCAATCGCCTCGGGGGTGCCTTCGGAAGCGCGCTTGTTGGGATCGTCTTCGCGCTGCTCTTCCACCTCGTGAACTTCGCGCTCGGACTCTTCAGTCCGACGATTCATGCCCTGCGGCTGCATTATGTCGAGTTCTTCGGCCGCTTTTACAGTCCGGGTGGCGCCGAGTACCGGCCATTCGGACACGGACCGCATTCCGCACACCGGGCGGCCTGACACGCTGGCGCAAGGAGTCACCTCATGGATGTGTTCTGGACGACACTGAGTGCAGCACTTGCGATCGCGATTCCCGCGCTCGCCACCGCCTGGGCCCAGTCCCGCATCGGGCCGGCTGCCGCCGCCACCCTGGCGGAAAAGCCTGAGCTGTCCACCACCGTGATCATCATGCTGGCGATCCCGGAGACGATGGTGATCCTCGGCTTTGTCGTGGCGATGATGATCATGCTGCGCGGTGGCGCCTGACGCGGTGGCGCTCCAGGCACTGTTGGACGCCCTTGTCGCGGATGGAGAGTCCTCCGCGGAAGCCCTGCGCACCAGGGCCCAGGCGGAGGCAGCCGAGATCAGAGCGACACTCAGCGCGCGTATCGCGCAGAATCGCGCGTCGGCCATGACCGATCGGGAAGTCGCTATTCGGCGCGATATCGAGGCGACGCTGGCGGAGACACGTCAGTCGCTCAATCGCCTGCTGCTTGGTGACAGGGATGCTCTGCTGGAGGCTGTGCGGGCAGAGACGAGAAAGCTCATCCCTGAGGCGGCTCGCGCGACCGCCTATCAGGCGGTACTGGCGCGCGACCTTGCGGAGGGGATGAGCTACCTCGAAGGTCTCGAGGTCCAGGCTTGCGCCGCGCCCGACCAGAAGGAATCCGTCTCGCGAATGCTGGAACAGCATTCCCGGGTAACGCTCAAAGTGGACCCCGCCATCACCGCCGGCGTGCGATTGATCGGGGACACGGGCGCGGTGATCGTGGATGCCACGCTCGAAGGGCGCCTGGAGGCGGGCTGGCCTGAATTCCGGATCGCCGTCGCACGCACCATCGAGGCGACGGCATGAGCTTCGACTGGGGAGATCTCAATGCGCGGGCCCGCGGTTGGGCGACGCATCTTCTCGGTCGGAGCGAGCTGCAGCAACTGGCCCGGATGGAAGGCATCGGCGCACTCGCGGACGAATTCGCCCGGCGCGGCTGGATCCGCGGGGACAACCCGGCACCTGCCACGGCCGCGTTGCTCGAAGCGGCGGTGCGGAGACTGACCGGATCCCGCCTCGCGGCCCTCGCCCGCTGGGCCGGTCCTCGTTCGCGCGCGTTTCCGATGCTGTTCGAGCAGGTGGAGAGACAGAGCCTGCGCTCGCTGGTTCGAGGCGCCGCCGCGGGATTTAGCAGCGAACGCCGACTCGCCGGGACTCTGCCGACACCGGCGCTTCCGACCCGCGCACTGGTGGAGCTGGCGAGTCAGCCCCGGGTCGCGGATATCGCCTCGCTCCTCACCCTCTGGCAGCACCCATACGCCGCTGTCGTGGCTGCCGCAGGGCGGGCGAATGAACCCGACCTCCTGCATTTCGAACTCGCACTGGCGCACCGATTCGCGCTGCGGGCCCACGAGCAGGTGACGGCCCTCGAGCCGCGGCTGCTTGAGGACGTGCGGCTGTCGATCGACCTCGAGAACCTGTCGGCGGCGCTGCTGCTCTCCGTCGAGTCAGCGGACATCCGGCCGGAGGCAGCCTTTCTCCCGTTCGGACAGGAGCTGAGTCTGGCGCAGTTCGAGACGGCCATCCGTTCCGGCTCTGCCGCCAAGGCGGTGACCGCGCTTCGCAAGCCCCTGTCAGGCACCACACTCGGTCGGCTCCTGGCCGACCATGGCAGTGACCGGGAGGCGCTGGAGACTGCGGGCCTCGCCCTCCGGCTGCAGCGCGCGCGAGGGACCGCGCTGCGGGATCCCCTCTCCCCGTCGCCGACGCTGGCCTACGGGCTCGCCGTTCTGGCGGAGCAGATGGCGCTGTTCCGGATCATCTGGACGCTCGCCCTCGTCGGCCCGCCCGCCGAGATCGCCCTCGAACTCGCAGGCCGGCCATGAAGGGCCATGTCGAAGTGCTCTGCTCCGCCGCGCTTGCCCCTGGCTTCGGCCTCGCCGGGCTCAGGACAACCGAGGCGCACCCGGGAGTGGAGAGCTCACAGCGATTGCGTGCGCTGGCTGGTCAGGCAGATGTCGCCGTCATCCTCGTCGAAGACTTCCTGTACAACTCGGTCGCCGAGGAGACGCACAAACTCCTCGCGCAACGACTGCTGCCGCTGATTGTCCCCTTCCCCGGCGTGGCGACCGGCGCTTCGCGAGCTGCCTTCGAGTCCCGCATCGCGGAATTGCTGCGGCAGGC
>JBDTTN010000239.1:0-5069 GCA_039930625.1 Gemmatimonadota bacterium
CTCATGTAGTGAGGCGTCCCGATCGCGGCGCCGGTCATCGTCAGGCCCTCGGTGTTCGCCACCTTGGCGATGCCGAAGTCGGTCACGACGGGGTGACCTTCGATATCCACCATGATGTTCGCCGGCTTGATATCGCGGTGGATCACCCCATGGCGGTGGGCGTAGCCGAGCGCATCGGCGACCCGGCTGAGGATGTGGATGACCATCGCCGGCGGGAGCGGGGCCTGGCCCTTGATGATGGCGTCGAGCGGCTGGCCCTCGATGAACTTCATCACGAAGAGCAGGAGATCCGCTTCCTGCTTGACCGCATAGATGGGGACGATATTGGGATGACTCAAGTTCGCGACGGTGCGCGCTTCCAGGCGGAAGCGCTCCACCATCCCATCGCCCTGCAGCAGCTGGGGATGCATCGCCTTGATGGCGACCTTGCGGTCCAGCTGGATGTCGTGCGCGAGGTACACCGAGGCCATGCCCCCGCTGCCGATCTCCAGCAGGATCTCGTACTCACCGAGGGTGAAGTCGCGGAGCGTCTCGAGGAACCGGTCCTTGAGCACCGCGGTGTTCGAGACCATCAGCGTGCTCTCGCCGGTCTCACCGATCTCACCGAGCTGCGGATTGGAGACCTCGGTCCCGCAGGCGGCGCAGAACCGGGCGCCGCGGCCCACCGCCGTCCCGCACTTTTCGCAGACCGCCCCGGTGGTCCCGCTCATCGGCCGAACTGCACCAGGTACTGCACCCCTGGAAGCATCGAGGCGCGCCAGGCCTCTTCGACCTCGGCGCTGCACTCCGGATCGTGGAGCCGCACGGCGTGGAGCAGGCTGTCCAGGAACATGGCGAACTGTGCCGCCGGGACGTCCATGTCCGCCGGCCCATGCCGCTGCGCCAGCCGTTCCAGCAGGTGCGGATTGGGACGGCCGGCATAGCTGAGCAGCAGACCGAGCCCATGCTGCAGCAGCTTGTCCTGACGCTCGAACTTGGTATTGGCGAACTGCGGGGCGATGGCCGGATCGCTGGCGAGGAACCGCTCGTAGAAGGAGCGGAAGAAATTCTCGTGACGGAGGCAGCGCTCGTAACTCGCACGGGCGAGCTCGATCTGCTGCGGGGTTGGCGCTGGAGCGGTCATGGTACCGGGATTGACGGGGTCGGCTTTCAAAAGATATGCGGGGACGGGCGGTTGTCCACAGCCGGGGACCTCCAGCAGGGACAATGACTTGGCTGGGTACAGGGGGGCATGAAAGTGCCTCAGCCGGGAGAGCGCTGGCCGCAGGCCAGGATCGATGTGACGGGAGAACGCAGAGCAGGCGAGCAGTTGACGATGCGGAGAGCCGCCGGCGTGGTCAATCCATTCAGCCAGGAGCGGCGCCAGCCGCCGGCGGGGTCAGCGGGGACCGGTGACCTTGCGGGAGAACACGGCAGCGACCCTGTGAATGAGTTCCTCCCGAGTGAAGGGCTTCTCGATCAGGGAGCCGCTGAGATCCGCGCCCGACACTCCCTCCAGGTCCGACGCCGCATACCCCGACATGTACAGGATCGGGAGGGCCGGATGATCCGCATGGAGGCGCTGCGCCAGCTCGACACCACCGAACCCCGGCATCATCAGGTCGGTCAGCACGAGATCGGGAGGCCCCTCGCGGGAGACCAGCTCGAGTGCGGCCGCCCCGTCAGGAGCCAGCTTGAGGCGGTAGCCCTCTCCCTCCAGGATCCGCCGCGTGACTCGCCGCACGCCTGGCTCATCGTCGACCACGAGGATGGTCGCCCCGCCATGGGTATCCACCTGTCCTGACAGACCTGGTTTGCGCGGGTTCACTCGCCGTTCCGCGGGCGGCGCGCCTGCCAGCAAGGGAAAGTAGAGGGTGAAGGTCGTCTCCAGGCCGAGGGTGCTGTCCACCGCAATGTATCCGCCGTTCTGCTCCAGAATTCCATAGACCGCAGCGAGACCCAAACCGGTTCCCTGACCGATCGGCTTGGTGGTAAAGAACGGTTCGAATAGTCTGAGGAGCGTTGCGTCGTCGATTCCGGTTCCCGTGTCCCGCACCTGAATCAGCGCGTAGCGGCCCGGAGGAACCGGCGTTCCGGTAACTCCTGCCAGGTCCCTGTCGACGAGAGCGTCGGCCGTCGCGATTGTGAGCGTGCCGCCGGAGGGCATTGCGTCACGTGCGTTCAGGACGAGGTTGACGAGTACCTGCTCGATCTGGCCACAATCGACCTGGACCTGCAGCGGGGCGCCCAGGACCATGGCGAACTGCTGACCATCGAGCAGCAGGCGCCGGATGGTCGCCTCCAGATTGCGCACCGGCGTATTAATGTCGATCGGCCTGGGCTGGTGCGCGGCGCGCCGACTGAACGAAAGGAGTTGCCGGGTGACAGTTGCGGCGCGATCGGCCGCCTTGCGGATATCCCTGAGATCGCGCAACCGGTCCTCCGGCATGGTGGCATCCCGAAGGAGGAAATCGCTGGCACCGATCACGACCAGCATCATGTTGTTGACTTCGTGAGCCACTCCGCCGGCGAGCATTCCGATGACTTCCATCTCATGCGCCTGCTGCAGACGCTCCTCGGCCAGCGCCGCCGCCGCCTGCCCCGCCAGGCGCTCGGTGATGTCCCGGATGACCAGGTGCGCAGACAGGCGGTCACCATCCATGAAGGGGATGGCCGTTACTTCTACCTCGACGCCGGAGCCATCCAAGCGCCGGAAGGTGTCACGCACGGCCGGGGACATGGTCGTTGAATCATTCCTGAGGAGCATCCCCTCCACGCCCTTCAGATATGGCGGATTCAGGAATGCGCCGATCGGACGCCCGATGAGTTGACCGCGATGGGCCGCGCCAGCGAGACGCTCGGCGGCGGCGTTGGCCATCACGATCTGCTCACCGTCGTGAATGAGGATGCCGTCGGGAGAGAGGTCCACCAGCCGATGGTACCGCTGCAGCAGTTCCGCCTCTGCCTGCGGGTCTCCTCCGTGCGCCGAGGCCTCGATCATCTGGAGCAGAGATCCCGGTCAGGTGGAATTCGGGCGCGCGACGGGCGAATAACTCGCCCGATTGCGGGTGACGTATTTGAGCTCGGTAAGTCGTTCGAGCACGGGGACCAGGTCGGTCGAGGAGAGACCGGTGCTGTCGGCGATCGCCGGGACGGCCGCGTTCCCGAAATGGACGAGTGATTCGAGGACCAGCCCTTCCCGTTCGGTGAGGCCCGGATAGGGCTGCGGCCGTCGCAGCTGGCGGACCGGCGCGCCGCTGAGGATGCCGTCGTAGCTCTTGAGGAGACCCCGCAGCAGCACGCCGTTGGCGGTGATCTCGTAGGAGAGAAAATCAGTGGAGTGAGAGCTGCCGCGGATCTTGACGATCGCCAGCACCTTGCCGAGACGTCCTTCCAGCTCGATGTAGCGCTGCAGGATGATGATATCGCTGAGGAAGGAGACCCGGTCGTTGGTGATCTGCAACTGCCCCAGGCCCTCGGTCACCTCGACGGTCAGGAAGACTGTGACGCCCAGGCCGGTGAGGGTGCTGACCAGGCGGTAGAGCGATTCGCGGTAATCCTCCCGAAAGGTCGGGGCCAGTGCCATTTCGAGCCCGGAGGTGGAATCGATGACCACGCGGGTGGCCCCGATCTGTCTGGTCGACTCGCGAATCTCCTCGAGCGCCTCGTCCACCGAGAGGTCCAGCGGGCGCAGATAGATGACGCGCAGTCGATCCTGGCGCACCGCGGCGCTGAAATCGACCCCGAACCGGTTGGCCCGATCCAGGTACTCGGCCGGGTGCTCTTCGAACACGGCGATGACGCAACGTTCGCCCTTGCGCAGCCCATCGGCGATGAACTGGGTCGCAAAGGTGGTCTTTCCGGAGCCGGTCGGCCCCGCCAGGAGCACCGAGTTCCCCGCCGGGATGCCGCCGCCCATCAACTGGTCCAGCCCCGGTACGCCCGTCGACAGCCGCTCGGGCTCCGCCCGATGCTTCACCCTGAGCCGCTCGAACATGCGTGGGAAGATCTGGAGTCCGCGATCGGAGATTCGCACCGTGTGCAGGCCCGGCATACTCGCCATGCCCCGCATCTTCAGCACCTGGAACTTCCGCACGACTGAATTGCGGTCGACGGCCTGGAAAAGCCACAAGACGCCGTCCGCCACCGTGAACACCGGATTGCCCAGTTCGTGCTGGGCGTATTGCGCGACCAGGAAGGAAGTGATCCGGCGGGTGGTGAGCTGATGAGCGAGCCTCTGGACGAAGTGCTCGATGCTGGCTGTCCGCCCTTCCGACGTCGGCTCCGGCGGACTCAGAGTCCGGAACGAGTCGATGATCACGATACCGGGGCGGATCTGGTCAAGCTCCGTCGTGAGCCGATCGAACACCGCGTCCAGATCGCCGGCGAGCACGTCATCGCTGAGGTTGAGGAAGTGCACGTCGGACCCGACCCGATCCATCTCGAAGAATTTGAACTGCTGCTGGTAGCGCAGGGTCTTGAGGGCCGGCTCGCCCAGGAGCGTGATATACAGCCCGGGGCGCGCGGGGGTGACATTCGCGAACATCACCGCCATCGCGAGCGTCGTCTTGCCGGCGCCGGGGTCTCCGACGATCAGGTTGAACGACAGCTCCGGCAGCCCACCTCCCAGCACCGCATCCAGGCCTGCCACACCTGTGCGGAGCAGCTGGAGCGCCACCTTCCTCGGCGCCGCGTGCTTCAGCCCCGGCTTTTTCAGCACCGCCTGCTTCAGCGCCGACCGCTTGGGGACCGCTTTCCGCCGCACGACCTTACTAGCCATTGCGCACTCCTTGGGTGTTGGAGCCCGAGCTACCGTGCGTGCTCGAGGTCCAGGCCTGCTCCACCAACCGGATTGCCATCTCCACCCCGACGACCTCGCTCAACAGGTGAATGATCGCCGCCACGACCGCCACAAATCCCCGGGTGACCTTGGCGACGCCGTTGACCCGTATGGCGGCGACAATGGCCTTCTCGCCATCCGTGAGGAAATGCAGCCCGCCCTTCCCCTCGTGTTCGGCACCCGCCACCTCAAGGGCGCGGTCGAGGAGGACCCCGTAGCCATCGGTTCCGATCCAGCGGCTGAGCCCGCC
>JBDTTN010000240.1:0-5068 GCA_039930625.1 Gemmatimonadota bacterium
TCCGCGTCCACCTCTTCCTTCAGGTACTTGCCCTTGGCCTGGATCTGGGCCAGGCGCTGCTCGCTCTCCTGGATCTGCTGCTCCAGTTGCGGGATCCTGCCGTACTGCAGCTCCGCCGCCTTCTGCAGGTCGCCGCTCCGCGTCGTCTGATCCATCTCGGTCCGGAGCGCTTCGACTTCCTGCTTGCGATTCTGGATCTCGGTGATTGCAACCTTCTCCGCCTGCCACTGCGCCTTCATCGAGCCGGACTTCTCCTTGAGCTCCGCCATCTCCTGCTCGACGGCGGCGCGGCGCTCGCGTCCGGCCTTGTCCTTCTCCTTGAGCAGCGCCTGCTGCTCGATCTGCAGCTGCAGGATCCGGCGCTCGATGACATCGATCTCCTGGGGCAGGCTGTCGATTTCCATCCGGAGCCGGCTCGAGGCCTCATCCACCAGGTCGATCGCCTTGTCCGGCAGGAAGCGGTCGCCGATGTAGCGGTCGGAGAGCGTCGCCGCGGCCACCAGGGCATTGTCGGTGATCCGGATGCCGTGGTGGACCTCGTACTTCTCCTTGAGACCGCGCAGGATCGCGATGGTATCCGCGACGCTGGGTTCGCCAACCATCACCGGCTGGAAGCGGCGCTCGAGAGCCGCGTCCTTCTCGATATGCTTGCGGTATTCGTCGAGGGTCGTCGCGCCGACGACATGCAACTCACCGCGGGCGAGTGCCGGCTTCAGCAGGTTGCTCGCATCGACAGCGCCCTCGGCCGCACCGGCGCCAACGATGGTGTGCAGTTCATCGATGAAGACGATGTAGCGCCCCTGCGCCTCGATGAGTTCCTTCACCACCGCCTTGAGCCGCTCCTCGAACTCGCCGCGATACTTGGCGCCGGCGAGCAGCAGACCGATGTCCAGCGCGATGATCTCCCGATTGCGCAGCGACTCCGGGACGTCTCCGTGCACGATCCGCTGGGCCAGCCCCTCGACGATGGCGGTCTTGCCGACACCCGGCTCCCCGATGAGCACCGGATTGTTCTTGGTCCGGCGGGAGAGGACCTGCATGACCCGACGGACCTCCTCGTCCCGGCCGATCACCGGATCGAGCTTTCCCTGCCGCGCCTGGTCGGTGAGGTTGCGGGTGTAGCGCTCCAGCGCCTGGTATTGGCCCTCCGGCGAGTCGCCGGTCACCTTGTGCGAGCCGCGCACTTCCTTCAGTGCAGCACGCAACTGATCCGCGGTCACCTTCTGCGCGCTCAGGAGTTGCCTGGCTGTAGTCCCCTTCTCCTCGGCGAGGCCGACGAGCAGGTGTTCGGTGGAAACGTAGGAGTCGCCCAGCGCCTGGGCCTCCTTCTCGGCCCGATCGAAGACCTTGTGGAGTTCGCGGGCGAGTGTCGGTTCGCCTCCGCCCTGCTGTTTCGGCAGTCGATCGAGTTCGCGCGCCGTCTCTGCGGCCAGCGCGGTGACGTTGAGGCCCGCCTTCTGCAGCAGCGGCCGGACGACACCCTCCTCCTGCGCCAGCAGCGTGGCGAATAGATGGGTGTCGTTCGCGACGGGATTGCCGCGCCGAGCCGCGTCGGCGGTGGCATCGCGAAAGGCTTCCTGTGCCTTGAGGGTCAACTTCTCGGGTCTGATCATGAGATTCTCGTCTGGTAAGCACGACAATATACGTCCCGCGGCACGCGAGTAAGCGTCCCGTACCGGGGTATACGGATTCAGGCTTTGCCGGGACAGATGGCAAGCGGCGGGCCGCGAATAGCTGCCGAGGTGGCAGCACCGCTGCGATCGTTGCGGCGGTCCGGATGCCGGAACGAAGCGAGGGACCCTCCAGCCTGTCGCTCTGAAGGATCCCTCAGGTTCTCCGGCTTACCGATCGGCTGCTACCACAAACCTTCCGCCTATTTGCGGGCGATCATTCTCAGGGTGTACCGCTCACCGTCCACCACGAGCTGTGCATAGTACACCCCGGGGATCAGGTCTCTCCTGCCGCCATTTTGCGGCTTGCCATCCCAATAGGCCTCGTACGCACCGCATCGGAGTCTCAGGCCCTGGAGCCGCTCACCGTTGGAATTGAGCAGTATCGGCACTGCGACCGACTGCACCAGGACGTTGTAGATCTTCAAACTGACCAGGGGCTGATGACCTCGCTCACACAGTTCAGGGTTCAGGACAAAAGGGATCGTTGTCGACGGGAAGAACGGGTTGGGGTAGTTCTCCCGCAGCTCCACTTTCGGGGGTGGCCGTTCCTGTGCGGAGGCGGCGCCACCACAGCCCAGCAAGAGCGCGAGAAGCCACCCCGGCCAGTGACTTCCGACCATGGGTTTCTCCTCTCCAGACATTGGTTGTGCGGTAGCCGTACCTCCTGAAGTGAACTGCCAAGATCGTCAGGCCCGACGGTGAGCGCAAGCAAACGGGGTGTCCAGGAATGATGCGGGGAGGAACGCCCTGTAACGGGCGCCCTCCCCTGACCCTCATCATGGGAACCCTTCACGGTCCCACACTGGATACGCGTCATCTCTGGAGATGTCACCGCCAGTCCGTGAGCCTGGGCCCTGGGACCCGCCCGTCGCCCTGGCGGATGGTGAGGCCGGACGCGTCGGCCCACTCGAGGAGCGGGATCACGAACTTTCTGGTGAGGCCGGTCGCGTCGCGGATCGTGCCGGGCGTGATGGATCCTTTCAATGCGATGGACCGCATGGCCTCGACGAAGCCGGCGAGCGCCACCCGACCGAAATAGCGATCCCGTTCCACCGCGACCACTCTGCCACTCCTGGCAGCGAGCCGGAGCGCATCGGCCAGCGCGCGGAGGCCGAGTGACCGTTCCAGCTCCGCGACGGTAGGTGGGGTTAGACCGCCCGCTTCGACCGCCGCGATGAGTCGCTCGACCACCGCATCACCCCCCACCGCCGAGGCGCGAAAGCCGGCCTCGTGAATAGCTCCTGCCGTGGCGACGAGTGCGCCAGTCTTCAGGAGCCGTTCGAGGGCGGCCTCTCCCGCAGGTCCCTTTCGGCTCAGAGTCTGCCGCAGCGTCTCGGCAGGCATCCCCGGTTCGGCCGCATGGGTGCGCTGCCACTCCTGCACCGTGGCGGTTGCCGTTCCACTCGCTTCCGCAACCAGATCAGGGGCGATGAGCACAGTACCGAGCCGGACCAGCTTCAGCTCCGCGATCAATGGTGCCGCCTCACTCGGCGAGAGTCCGAGCAGCACGGGGATCTGCGCTTCAAATGCGCCGCGCGGACGTCGGGCAATCAGCGCACGGAGCCGGTCGCGTGGGGACTCGCTGTCGAGGCCCTCGGGCCACAGCACCCTTCCCGGCGGCGGCAGCGGGTCAAGCACTCGACCGCCACCGATTACGTGGACCGGACTGTAGCTCCGCAGCACAAAGCGATCGCCGCCGCGCGCCACGGCCGGCTCCTCCAGGACGAGCCGCGCGTGGCCGACACCACCAGGCGGAATGGGCGCGCGCAGGCTCACCCGTGCCAGCGCCTCGAGGGTTCCGAGGTGCACCCGGATCCGGGTCTGATGCCGCAGCGGATGCGCTGCTCCCGGGAGGAGTTCCAGCAGCACATCCAGCGCGCGAGTGATTTCCCAGGGATCGTCGCGGCGCACCAGTACCTGTCCGCGTCCCGCCTGATCGCGATCGATCCCCGCAATCCCCGCGGCCACGCGGTCGCCGGGCAACGAGGTGAGCTGTGCGGTGCCGTGCCGCTCCAGCGAGCGGATCCGGCCCTCTGATCCAGCCGGCAGCAACCGAACCGCATCACCGATTGCAAGCGAGCCTGACCAGGCCGTCCCGGTAACGACGGTCCCGGTTCCCGGCAGTGAAAAGGCGCGATCGATAGGCACGCGGACGAGGTCGTCGGCGGCGCGGCGGCGCGAGGAGCGCCCGACCTGGGCGGCGATCTCCGCCCGGAGCGCCTCAACTCCCCGGGAGTTCCGCACCGAGGTCGCCATCGGCTGGGAGAACCGCACCGGGCTCGCTGAGAGCCATGAGGCCACCTCGGTTTCGATCATGCCGAGCCACTCCGGCTCGACCAGATCGGCCTTGGTGATCACGGGGATCCCGCAGGGCACCCGGAGCTGCTCCACCACGGCGAGATGTTCGCGGGTCTGCGGCATGATCCCTTCGTCCGCAGCGACGACCAGCAGGACGAGATCGAGCCCTGCCGCCCCGGCGACCATCGTGCGCACGAGATCCTCATGCCCGGGAACATCCACTACCCCCGCGATGCCCCCGTCAGGCAGGGTGAACGGTGCAAAGTGGAGGTCAAGGGTGATCCCGCGACGCTGCTCATCGGCGAGGGGATCCATCTTCCGGCCGGTGAGCGCCTCGACCAGCGCCGATTTGCCGTGATCGATGTGGCCTGCGGTGCCGATGATCACGCCGCAACCCAGCCCTGTCCCAGCCAGAACTCCAGCGCGGGAAGTGCGGCGCCCTCCGCCATGTGGAAGCGGATGTAGCGGGCCACCAGCCGCCGATGCGCTGCCGCATGCCGGGCATCCAGGTCCGGCAAGCCGCCAACGCCTGACGAGAGCTGGCCTAGCGCTTCCCGCGCCGCCGCGGGCAGCATGGTGGTCTCTGATTCCCGGGCGCACAGGGTACACAGCGCCCCGCCATCGGGGGCGCTGAACGCGACATCACCGGATTCCGGGAGCGGCCTGCCGTCGCGGGCACAGGCATCGAGCGCCGGAGCGAAGCCGAGCGCACCCACCAGGCGCCAGAGGGCACGGATACTGACCGCGGGCAACTCTGCCAACGGGACGACTTCGAGCTGCTGCAGCGCCTCCAGCAGGACGTCGTACGCTTCCGGATGCGGCTCGGCGGGTGCCACGCGCAGCACCACCTCGGCGGCGGCCGTCGCGGTTGCGTAGCGCCCGACGTCGGCAGTCAGCCGGACGGGAAGGTTTGTCAGGTCGAAGGCGGTCAGCGTGTGGAGATCATGCCGCTCCGAAAGCAGCAGGTGTGCCTGCCCGGCACTCAACACCTGCAGCCCGGCCCCGAACCGGCTCCGAGGGCGGGATGCGCCCTTGGCGATCGCGCTCTGCACGCCGTGATCCCGGGTCGCCAGCCGCACGATCCTGGAGGTCTCTCC
>JBDTTN010000241.1:0-5038 GCA_039930625.1 Gemmatimonadota bacterium
TCGTGCTCGTACTTGAGGCAGCAGAGCAGCCGGCCGCAGCCGCCGGAGATCTGCGAGGGATTGAGCGAGAGGTGCTGATCCTTGGCGAGGGAGAGGCTGACGGGGGAGAGCTCGGTGAGCCAGGTGGAGCAGCAATACTCCCGGCCGCAACGCCCGACGCCCTTGAGCCGCGCCGCCTCGTCACGGACGCCGATTTGACGCAGTTCGATGCGGGTCCGGAAGATCGTGGCGAGGTCCCGAACCAGGGCGCGGAAGTCGACTCGCTTCTCGGCGGTGAAGAACACGGTGAGTTTGCTCTTGTCCCACTGCCACTCGGTGTCGCTCACCTTCATCTCGAGCTTGTGCTGGCGCACCTTCTCGATGATCTGGCGGCGGCAATCTTCCTCTGACACACGCAGTTCGTTGGCGAGCCGGATGTCTTCCTGCGAGGCCCGGCGCAGCACGAAGGGGCGACTCGGGGGCTGTGCGGTGGGCGGTGCAGGCGCTTGCTCCTGCTCCTGGGCCTGCGGTGGGGTCTCCGCCTCAGCGAGCGCATCTCCCTTGGGTGCGGCGTCGATTGGCTGGGCGGAGTCTCCGACGATGGCGCCGCCGGTGCGGCCCTCCTGAATCCCCTCGCCAACTGCGCAGGAGGTGCAGGCGCCGCCGCACTTCTTTTCTGCGGCAGCGCCGGCGGAATGGACCCGACCGAGGTCGGTGCCGCGCTCGGCATCGACGACCACGGCTTCGCGGAGGTGAAGCGGCTCCTGATCGTCCGGCCAGAGAAAGAAATCGCGACGGGTGCCCTTGAACCGGACTTCGACAGTCTGCGGCATCAGACTTCGGTGTACGCGCCCATCGCCCCGTACTTGTCCGCGCGGCGGCGGATCAGTTTTTCCGGACGAACCTTGCGGAGTTCATTGACGTGGCGGATCAGCGCCTCACGCAGCGCCTCGCCAGTGGCGTCGGGATCCAGGTGCGCACCCCCCATCGGTTCCTTGATGATCTCGTCCACCAGCTTGAACTTGAGCAGGTCCTGGGCAGTGAGCTTGAGCGCGTTGGCCGCGCGCTCCCGCTGGCTGCCGTCTTTCCAGAGGATCGCCGCGCAGCCTTCAGGGGAGATCACCGAGTAGACCGAATTCTCGAACATGAGGATACGATCAGCGGTGCCGAGTGCCAGCGCGCCGCCCGACCCGCCTTCGCCGATGACCGCCGCCACGATCGGCGTGGGGAGCGCCGCCATCTCGAGGATGTTCCGCGCCAGCGCTTCCGACTGACCCCGTTCTTCCGCGCCGAGCCCCGGAAAGGCTCCCGGTGTATCGATGAGAGTCACGACCGGCGCGCTGAACTTCGCCGCCAGCTTCATGAGGCGGAGCGCCTTGCGATAGCCTTCGGGGTGCGCCATGCCGAAATTGCGCTTCAGGTTGTCCTTGGTGTCCCGGCCCTTCTGATGTCCGATCACCATGACCGAGATCCCGGCGAGCCGCGCCCATCCACCCACGATCGCGGGATCATCCCGGAAAAGCCGGTCGCCGTGGAGCTCGATGAAGTCGGTGAAGATGGTGCTGAGATAGTCGAGCGGATACGGTCGCCGAGGGTGCCTTGCCACCTGCACGCGCTGCATCGGAGTGAGGTTGGTGTAGATCTCCTGACGCAGAGTATTCAGGCGCACCTGCAGCAGTCGCGCCTCTTCGCTCACATCGATCTGGCGTTCCTCCCCGAGCCGCTGGAGGTCGTCGATCTGACGTTCGAGCTCCTGAAGGGGCTTCTCGAAATCGAGCGCGTAATTGGATGCCATGTCAGCTCGCCTTTACGAATGCGACCGCCTCCGGCCCGAGCAGCCGCCGGAGGCCCTGCACCAGTTCTTCATCGGGGGCGACGCGGATGCGTCGGGACCGAGCCCGCAGGCGCTCGCCATTCCCGTCGCTCCATTCAATATAGAGCGGGACCGTACCGGGGTGCTTGCCGCACATCGCCACCGCCTCCCGCAGCAGCTCCGGACCAGGTGCCTCGGGGAGCCGCCAGCGGAGTGCCAGCCCCAGCGCACCGCTGCTCATCAGCTCATCCAGAGGGCGGGCGCTCTCGATGACGAATGGCGCCCGCTCCTCGCCCCGATCGCGGGCGCTGTATCCGCCGGTGAGCAGCACCGCGAGGTCTTCCTTCACCACCTGATTCAGCCTTGCCCACGACTCGGGAAAGACGATCGCCTCGGCGGTGCCGTGGAAATCCTCGAGGATCAGTCGCGCGTATTCCTTCCCCGTCTTCTTGGAGATCTGCCGCTTCACCTGGGTGATGACGGCGGCGAGGGTGACCTGGTGCTCGCTCCACTCACCCAGCGTGGCCGTAGTGCGAGAACCGAAGACCTCCACCTCCGCCCGGAAGCGCTCGAGCGGATGCCCCGAGATGAAGAATCCGAGGACCTCTTTTTCCTTGGCGAGCCGCTCCTGTTCGCTCCATGCCGGCACATCCGCCAGGGAGGTCGCGGCAGGTCGGGCGGCAGTTCCCGGGCCCTCCCCGAACAGCGAGGCCTGGCCGACCTCATGCTCCTGCTGGAGAAGTTGCGCTTCGCGGAGGGCTTCGTCGAGACCCTGGGCAAACTGGGCCCGGTGACCGCCGAGCTGGTCGAGGGCTCCCGCGGCGATGAGCGACTCCACCACCCGCTTGTTGCAGAGCCGGAGGTCCACTCGGCGGGCGAAATCGGTCAGCGAGGTGAAGGGCGTCGTGGTCCGCGCCGCAATCATCGACTCGATGGCCCCGCGGCCGACGTTGCGCACCGCGCCGAGTCCGAAGCGCATGCGACGGTCGCCGGTGACGGTGAACTTGAAGCCTGATTCGTTCACATCCGGCGGCAGGACCTCGATGCCGAGTTCGCGGGCCTCGTTGATGTACTGCACCACCTTGTCGGTGCTCCCGATTTCCGAAGAGAGCAGCGCGGCCATGAACTCGGCGGGATAGTAGGTCTTGAGCCAGGCGGTCTGATAGCTCAGGATGGAGTAGGCCACCGAGTGCGACTTGTTGAAACCGTAGCGGCCGAAGGTCTCGATCTGGGTCGCGAGCTCATCGGCGAGTTTCTTCGGATGTCCGAGAGCAATAGCGCGCTCAACGAACTTGCCCAACTCCTTCTTGATCAGCTCCGCGTCTTTCTTGCCGACGGCTTTGCGAAGCACGTCGGCTTCGGCGAGGCTGAATCCCGCGAGCACATTCGCGATGCGCATCACCTGTTCCTGATAGGTGATGACGCCGTAGGTCGGCTCGAGGATCTCCTTGAGGCTCGGATGCGGGTAGCTGACCGCTTCCTGGCCGAGTTTCCGCTTGATGAAGACGAGGTGCATTCCGGTGTCGAGCGGACCGGGGCGGAGCAGGGCGTTGGAGGCGACCAGGTCGTCGAAGCGGTCGCACTTCAGATTGCGGAGGGTTTCCGTCGCGAGCGGCGACTCGAACTGGAAGATCCCGGCGGTGCGTCCCGCGCGGAGGAGCTGGTAGACCTTCGGGTCCTCCAGGTCGAGAGAGTCGACATCGACGGTCAGGCCGTGCCGCTCCCGGATCATCTTCACGGCATCGTAAATCACCGTCAGGGTACGCAGGCCCAGCATGTCCATCTTGAGCATGCCGACCTTTTCCAGCGGACCCATCTCGAACTGCGTGATGATGGAGTCTTCGCCCTCCGAATTCTGGCCCGAGCCCCTGGTGGGCGCGGTACAGACGGGCACATACTCGCTGAGCGGGCCCGGGGCGATCACCACGCCCGCGGCGTGCACCGAAGCGTGACGGGAAATTCCCTCGATGCGGCTGGCGAGATTGATGCAGCGCTCGTACTGCGGGCTGGTCTTGACCAAGTCGCGGAACTCCGGAACCTTGACCATCGCCTCATCGATCGTCAGGGCGAACGCCGGGCCCGAGGGGATGAGCTTGGTGAGCTTGTCGGCGTCGCTGGGCGGGATGCGGAGGAGCCGGGCGACGTCCTTCACCGCGGCGCGTGCCTTGAGGGTTCCGAAGGTGATGATCTGGCCCACGCTGGTGCGGCCATAGCGCTGGCGCACATACTCGATCACTTCGCCCCGGCGCTCGAAACAGAAGTCGATGTCGATATCCGGCATCGAGACCCGCTCGGGATTCAGGAAGCGCTCGAACAGCAGGTCGAACTTGAGCGGATCGACATTGGTGATACCGAGACCGTACGCGACGATCGAGCCCGCAGCGGAGCCTCGTCCGGGACCGACGGGGATGTCGCGGTCGCGCGCCGCCTTGATGAAGTCCTGCACGATCAGGAAGTAGCCGGCATACCCCGCTTTGTTGATCACGCCAAGTTCGAAGTCGAGCCGCTCCTGCACCGGGGCGGGGAGGGGAGTGCCGTAGCGTGCCTCGGTGCCGGTGGTGGCGAGCGCTTCGAGGAGCGCCTCCTCCGAATCGTAGCCGTCGGGGCGGGGGAACTCCGGGAGGAAGTACTTCTTCTCGAAGCTGAACTCGCAGCGGTTGGCGACCGTCTGGGTGTTGGCGAGCGTCTCGGGGTGTTCGCGGAAGAGCTGCGCCATCTCCGCTTCCGACTTGACGTACGACTCCTCGCCGGTGAAGCGGAACCGCTTCGGGTCGTCCAGTTCCGCGCCGGTGCCGATGGCGAGAAGAACATCGTGCGCTTCGGCATCCTCGCGTCGCAGGTAGTGCGCGTCGTTGGTCGCCACGACACCGAGCCCAAGCTCGGCGCCCAGCCGGAACATTCCCTCGTTGACGATCTTCTCCTCGGGGATCCCGTGGAGCTGCACTTCAAGCCAGAAGTTCTTCTCGCCGAAGGTCGTCGCGAACCACTCCGCCGACTTCTTTGCCTCCTCGTAGTTGCCCTGCCGCAGATGGAGCGCAATCTCCCCAGACAGGCAGGCCGCGAGGCAGACGATGCCCTCGGAGTGCGTCGCCAGCACTTCCTTGTCGATGCGGGGCCGGCGGTAAAATCCCTCGAGATAGCCGATCGAGGAGAGCCGCACCAGGTTGCGGTAGCCCTCGCGGTTCTGGGCCAGCAGCACCAGGTGGCTGTACTGTGCCGGCGCCCACTGCGGCTTCTGCATCACCG
>JBDTTN010000242.1:0-5031 GCA_039930625.1 Gemmatimonadota bacterium
TCATCCTGATCGGCAACCTCGGCCAGGATCCGGAAGTCCGCAGCATCGCCAACGGCGGCCGCGTCGCCAATTTCAGCCTGGCCACCAGCCGGCAGTGGTCCGGCCAGGGTGGCGACAAGCAGGAGAAGACCGAATGGCACCGCATCGTGGCCTGGAACAACAGCAAGGGCACCGGCACCGGCCTCGCCGATGTGGTGGAGAAGTTCGTCAAGAAAGGTGACAAGCTGTACGTCGAGGGGCGGATCGAGTACCGCTCCTGGCAGGACAAGGAAGGCCAGACCCGCTACACGACCGAGATTATCGCGAGCGAAATCATCATGCTCTCGGGCAAGGGCGGCGCAGGTGAGGGGGGCTACTCTCCTGCGCGGGCGGGCGCCGCGGCGAGCACCGCCACGCCAGCCAAGAAGGAAGGCAAGGACGAGGCCTTCGGCGATTTCCCCGAAGCGCTCGACAGCGAGGATGATGATCTGCCGTTCTAGCCACATTCATCCCCGTACGAACTCAGCCGCCGGTCGCCAGCGTCCCCGCTGGCGGCTGGCGGCTGAAGTCTGAGGACTCACTCCAGGTTTTCAATCAGAGAGGTGAAAGGTCCATGGCCGAGCGCATTGTGTTGCGAACGGGCGAGGCGCTGGTGGAAGCGGAGCAGGGCTGGTCGGCGGCAGAACCGGAGGTCATCATCGGCGAGCTCGACGGTCCGGTCGGCCAGGCGCTCGCCACGCTGCTGGGGGATCAGGTGAAGGGGCACTCACGGGTCTTCGCGATTCTGAACAGCGATGTCCAGGTCAAACCGGTGACGCTCATGGTCAGCAAGGTGACGGTGAACGACAACCGCTACACCAGCATCCTCATGGGAACGGTGCAGGCCGCGATCGCCAATGGGGTGCTGGATGCGGTCCGCGGCGGTGACATTCCCAAGGCCCGCGTGAATGATCTCGGGATCATCATATCGGTCTGGCTCGACCCGGCGGTGCTGGACGCGGATGACCTGGATCACGCGGTTCTGTTCCGGACCCACCGGGAAGCGACCGCCAAGGCGCTGCGCAAGGCGATGCGCCAGGAGCCGACGATCGACTGGCTGCTGGAGAATCAGGACAAGGTCGTACACTACTACCACCAGCTTGGTCTGGACGGACAGCTCTAGGTACTGCGCCTGCCCGCAGTTGCTCGAATCGCTGGAGTGATCTTTGTGGGGCAGGTGGGGACTTTCCATGGCTCATCCATGCGGCCTCGCACCAATCGATCGCGCCAGGTCGACACCGGGAGGATTGGCGCGGGCGCCGCCCGTGGACGCAGTGCAGGCCCTTGTTCCGGTCCTTTCCAGTTCGCCGCGAAGCCCGAAAAAGGCCCTGTGAGCAGGGTCACGGGCCCCAACATTCGGCCCGGTATGCGGTTAGCGTCTCAAATATCATGTAGTCTCTGAGTGGCGCGTCGGAGCCCCCTGTCATATATTGGTTTACCACGATTCCCACCATCAGAGGGTAGCCTGATGACCTGTAGTGCTCGGATCCGCTTTGCGGCCGCGATAGTGGCGCTCAGCGTCCCGGTCGCGCTCTCGGCGCAGAACCCCCGGCCGGACTCCCACACCGTCCGTTCGGGAGACACCCTCTGGGATCTCGCCCGGACGTACCTCGGTGATCCCTTCCTCTGGCCGGAGATCTACCGGTTGAACACCGCCGTGGTCGAAGATCCGCACTGGATCTACCCCGGCGAGGTGCTTCGGCTATCCGGCGGCGGCGATGTCAGCGCGGTGCCGCAGACCGATACTCCGCCTCCAGCTGGGGACACGGCGCAGCAGGGTCAGATGGCCCAGGACGATCAGCAACCCGCAGCGGCAGACGAACCGCCGGCTGGCGCGGGTCTGAATGAGCCCCAGGTTGCTGATCTCACTGATGACACGTCGCCGGATTCGCGAGACAGCGTCGACTTGACGCCGCTCGTCGGCGACCGGCGCCGAGTGGCCACCGGCCCCAATCTCGAGCGGGCACTCCAGCGCACCTACCGCCCGGTCCGTCGAACCGAGTTCTATAGCTCCGGTTTCCTCACCGAGGGCCAGGTCCTTCCCTTTGGCACCATTCTCGGGGTGATCACGCCGCTGCAGATCGAGGAGGTCTCCAGCCGGTCAACCGCGCAGATGTACGGTTCGGTTGCGGTGGTTCCACCCGCAGGCGCTAAATACCAGGTCGGTGACACCCTGCTTGCGGTCTGGATCAGCGAGGAGACTCAGCACTACGGGACGGTGATTGTGCCGACCGGTCTGCTCAGGATCTCCGACGTGAGCCGACCGGAGAACCAGGCGGAGGTCATCGCCGCATTCGGCGCGGTGCGCGATCATCAGAGCGTGCTTCCGATCGAGAAGTTCGCCGATCCAGGCAATGTCCGCCCGGTGCCGATCTCGGATGGCGTGAAGGCCAAAGTTATCCGGCATCGCGATGACCGCGCACTCACTGATCCGCAGGCGGTGATCTTCATCGATCACGGCCGCAAGGATGGGGTCGCGCTGGGTGACCTGTTCGAACTGCGGCAGGCGCCCCGCGCCCGGGAGGACGCCGCGACCGTTGTCAATGAGGTGATGGCCGTCGTTCAGGTGGTGCACCTCGGTGAGCGCACCGCCACCACTCGCATCGTCCGGATCATCCAGCCCAAGATTCCGCCGGGGACCGAGGCCCGGCAGATCGCCAAGCTGCCTTCGTGATCCGGCGTGCGCTTCGGCCACGCCCTCCGCGTCTCCCCCGGGCCCTCATCGATGCCGCCGGCGTTCGCGCCGGCGGTGCCGTGGGGGCCCGACTCCTGTCTGAGGAATGACCCTGGTGAATCTTTTGCTGCTGCAAGCCGCCGTATCGGCGCCATCCTCCTCCTGGGACCTGGTGGTTCTCTCGAGTGTCGAGACCAAGGTTGTCCTCGGGATCACACTCATCTTCTCCCTCACGTCGTGGTTCGTGATCGGGCTCAAGTGGTGGCAATTCCGGAGGGTACGCGCCCAGGCCGACCGGTTCTTCGCTGAACTCGAACGGACCACGCGACTCAAGGATGCCTATCACGCGGTCATGAAGCTGCCGCCTTCTCCCTACCATCGGCTGTTCCGTGAGGGGCTGAACTTCTTCACCGAACTTCGCCCGGGGGCCCTCAAGGACGAGGGACAGGCGCCCGCGTCGGGTACCCTCTCCATGACGCAGCTCGAGGCGATGAAGATGGTGCTTGGCAAGGAAGTGGGCACCGAGCGCGACATCATGGCGAAGTACATTTCGTGGCTGGCGACAATCGGCTCTGTCGGTCCGCTGCTCGGCCTTCTGGGGACGGTGCTCGGCGTCATGGACGCATTCATCGGGATCGCCTCTCGCGGCTCGGGAAACATCAGCGCCGTGGCGCCGGGAGTGGCGGAAGCGCTGGTCACGACCGTCGCGGGCCTCGCCGCGGCGATTCCGGCGGTGATCGCCTATAACGTCTTCGTCAACCGATTGGGCCTCTTCGCGGGCGAACTGGAAGGCTTCGCGAACGAGCTGATCGGCACGATGGCGCGGGAAGGGCTGCTCTAGAATGAGCTGGGGCGTCGGACGCGGCGGCGGGCTGCGCGGGCACGGTGAGCTTCCGCTGAATGCGGAAATCAACGTGACCTCGATGGTGGATGTGGCCTTCGTGCTGCTCATCATTTTCATGATCGCTGCGCCGATCATGCAGGGCGGGGTGGATGTGCAGCTTCCCCGAGCCGAGGCCCGGCCCATCACCGCCCAGGAGGGAATGGTGGTGAGCGTGGATCAGGAGGGCCGGATCTATATCGATGAAACTGCAGTCTCTTACGCAGACTTTCGGATGACCTTCTCGGCCATGGTGAAGAGCCGCAAGCCGAAGTCGGTTTATCTCCGGGCCGATCGACGGGTACCGTATGGGGAGGTGGTGCGGGTCCTCGCCACGATTCGCACCTCCGGCGTTTCAGACGTCGGCCTCGTGGCGGAGGAAGAAGCGCGGCCGTGACGGAGCGGCGCGGGATCGGCCGCGAACGATCCGGTGTCGCCGCCGGCCTGACGGGGACGGTGGTGGTGCACGCGGTTGCGATCGGGCTGCTCTGGACCACGGTCAAGCCGGTAGACACCGGGCCGCCGGTCTATGCGGTGGAACTCGTCGCCGCGCCAGCGCCACCACCGGAGGCAAAGCCCGCACCGGAAGCGGCGCCTCGGCCTCCCGCGGAGGAGACCGCGCCGATCAAACCGACGCCGAAGCCGCCGAAGCCGGCGCCGGTCCAGCCCAAGCCGGTCACTCCCAAGCCGCCGCAGCGCACCGAGCCGAATCCACCTTCGACCCCCCGCACGCAGCCGCTGCCCGGGGAGACCCCGAGTACCGGCAACGACGCGGTCACGGTGAGCACCCCTGGCCTCCAGTTTCCGTATCCGGAGTACCTGCGGAATATCGTGCAGGAGGTCTACCGCCGGTGGCAGCGGCCACTTGGCAACACCGCGCTCCGGGCCGAGGTCAGCTTCCTGATCATGCGGGATGGGAGTATCCGGGAGATCAAGTTGACCCGCAATTCGGGAAGTTTTTCGTTCGATCTCTCCGCCCAGGGCGCTGTCGAGGCGGCAGGCACCTCCAAAGCCTTCGGCGCGTTGCCGGACGGGTACCCGTCCGATGTGTTGCCGGTTTCCTTCTACTTTACGCCCCGGGCGCAATGATCGCTTTCCGTTTCTGCGGTGCTGTGCTGGCCGCGCTCGCACTCACTCCTTCTCTGCTGACCGCGCAGGTTACCCTGCGTCCGCCGGACGGCGTCCGCGTCGGTATCGATTACCGTCCAGGCGTGCGGCCCGCGATCGTCGTGCTGCCTGGGCGAGGCCTCGATTCCGCCCGGGCGATCGTCGCGCGGGACCTCGATTACAGCGATCGCTTCGATGTAATCGCGCTGACTCCGCAGGATAGCGGGGCCTTCGCGGGCAATGCCGGCGGTCGCACCATCAACTACGCGCTGTTCCGCACGCTCGGCGCAGAGTACGCGGTGGAGGTGGTGCCGGATGGTCCGGGCGCGATGGTACGGCTGCACGACATCCT
>JBDTTN010000243.1:0-5005 GCA_039930625.1 Gemmatimonadota bacterium
CCGCCGCGGAGTGCAATGGCCCTGGCCTTGACGGCCGGGCTGATCCGTTTCTCTGACCGACGGTCATAGCGGATGATCGGCCGTCACGTCACGGTTTACGCGGTGGCCCGCGGCGGCGCTGGAGTGCTCAACTTCTGCGCGGTAGCCCTCTATACCCGGCTGCTGCTGCCCGAGGAGTACGGCCGCTACGCGCTGCTGATGGCTTCCGCCGGTGTGATCGGCGCGATCCTGTTCCAGTGGCTCCGCTCGGGGGCGCGGCGATTCCTCCTGTCCTACCGGGACGATCGTGCCGCCTTTCTTGCCTCGCTGGGCCGGGCCTACCTGCTGTCGATTCTCACGCTTGCAGTCCTCACTGCGGCCATGGCGGTCGCGGTGTCAGGCTCACAACTTCGTTGGCTAATCCTCCTTGGCTTCGCCCTGTTGGTGGTTCAGGGCTGGTTTGACCTGAACCTCGAACTCCTGCTGGCCAACCTTGAGCCGGTACGCTACGGCTGGTTCGCACTAGGGCGCTCGCTGCTCGGCTTCGCGACCGGTGCCGCGCTGGCCTGGAAGGGATTCGGGGCCGTTGGCGTCGCGATCGGTGCGGTGATCGGCTATGCCATCCCTGCGGCTGTCTTCACCATTGACCGATGGCGCGAAGTGCGACTCGCTGCGGCGTCGCCCGACATGGAGCGTGTCCTGCTGGGGTATGGCCTGCCGCTGACAGCGACGTTTGCGCTCGATTTCGTCGTCGGATACTCCGACCGATTGCTGGTGGGCGTTCTGGCCGGTCTGGGTGAGGCTGGTCGGTATGCTGTCGCCTACGATTTGCCGCAGCAGACCATCACGGCGGTGCTCATGATCGTCAATCTGGCCTCCTTTCCCCTGGTGGTGAGGGCCCTGGAGGAGCAGGGTTTCGCCGGTGCGACCCCGCACATCCTGCGGCATGGAACGCTTATCGCTCTGCTGGGCCTGCCGGCGATGGTGGGACTCGCCCTGCTAGCGCCGAATACCGCGCACGTCTTCCTGGGGGTGGAATTCCGGGACGGGGCGGCCAGACTGATCCCGGTCATCGCGGTGGCGGCGCTGATCGCGGGGCTCAAGTCGTTCTTCTTCGATTTAAGTTTTCAGCTGGGCCGGAACACGCAGACCCAGATCTGGGTGAGCGGGTTCGCGGCCATCCTAAACGTCCTGCTCAATCTCTGGTGGATCCCGACGCTCGGCGGGCTCGGTGCGGCGTACGCCACGCTGGTCGCGTTTACGGTCGGGCTCGGGCTGAGCTGGGGCTTGGGGCAGCGACGGCTCCCCCTCCCGCTGCCAGTCCGCGACTGGGTCAAAATCGCGATCGCGGCCGCCATCATGGGGCTCGCGATCCTGCCACTGGTCGGGCTGCGGGGGCCGCTCGGGCTCGCGCTGCAGGTTGCTGCGGGTGGCCTATCTTACGGTCTGCTCCTGCTGACCTTCAACGTGTTGGGGCTGAGGCAACGGGCAGTGGCGCTTGCCCGGCGGCGCCGGCCCTGAATCGGCTTCCTAACCATGTCACCTGCGCTCGTATTGGCCCTGCGTCGACTGACCGTCCCGGCACGGACGATCCGCGGAGCGATCCTGCTCCTCGAACCAATCCGCCGCTACTTCACGCGGGTCGGGGGTTCCTACACCGTTCGGTACGACCGCGATCTGCTTATCGACCTGTCACTGGATCAGCACATGGAGAGCCAGATCTTTTGGTATGGCGCCTACAGCCGCGACGTGCTGATGCTGCTCGACCGCCTGCTGCGGCCGGGGATGACCGTCGTAGATGCCGGGGCGAATATCGGCGAGATCGCCCTAGCCGCTGGGGCTCGGGTGGGCGCCAGCGGGTGTGTACTGGCGTTCGAGCCCCAGCCGGACCTGACGGAGCGCCTCCGTCGCCATGTTGCCGCGAACCAACTGCAAACCACCATCAGGGTTTCCGAACTCGGCCTGTCGGATCGGTCAGCGACCGCGACACTCTTCGCGAGTGCCGGCGCCTACGCCGATGGCTCGCACCACAACGGACTGGCGAGTCTGTACCAGAGCGCGTGTCGGGGGCAGCCAGTATCGAGTATCCGGTTGGTCACATTGGATTCCTTCCTCGAGACGGCGCCGGTCGACCACCTCGACCTGATCAAGGTGGACGTGGAAGGGGCCGAACTCGCTGTGCTGCAAGGCGCCCGAGGGACGCTGGGGCGTTTTCGGCCCGCGCTTATCGTGGAGGTGCAACAGGAGTCCAGCCTTGCTGCCGGGTACGATCAGCGCAACATCCTCGATTTCCTCGCCCCGTTTGGTTACCAGTTCTTCACCATCTTGCGGGGCGGGCGACTCCGCCCGCTGACCGCAGAGTCACTCCAGCCATTCCAGAACGTGCTGTGTCGCGTGCCCGCGTCCGCTTGAACGAAGGCGTCGGTCGTACCGCGTTCCTCATCCCATCATTGCGCGGAGGTGGCGCGGAGCGGGTAATGGTGAATCTGGTGCGGGCCTGGGTGGAGGCTGGCCTGCCGGCCGACCTGCTCGTCTGCCAGGCCACGGGCCCGTACCTCGAGGACGTCCCCGCGGGGGTGCCCGTGATCGATCTCCGGTCCCGCAGGGTCAGTCGCGCTGTGCCGGCGATCGCGAGCTACCTCAGAACTATGCGCCCCACGGCGTTGCTCGCGGCGCTCGACCACGCAAACGTGGCGGCGCTGCTTGCGCGTCGATTGGCGGGTGGTCGGACCCGCGTCGTGGTTAGTGTGCATGCCGCCATTTCACAAGTCGCGCGTGCCTCGGCCGGGATCAAGCCGAAGCTGCTCTATGGCGCCCTGCGGTGGACCTATCCGTTGGCGGACGCCATCGTCGCTGTCTCGGATGGAGTGGCGGCGGACTTGGCGCGCACCGCGCATCTGTCTCGGTCAAGCATACGGGTCATTTACAACCCGATCGTCACGCCTGAACTTCCCATGCTCGCCGAGCAACCGGTTGACCATCCGTGGTTCACCCCGGGACAGCCGCCTGTTGTGCTTGGCGTCGGGCGGCTTGAGCCTCAGAAGGACTTCGGGACACTGCTCGAGGCGTTCGCGATCGCGCGCCGCGCTCGGCCGCTTCGACTCGTGATTCTCGGGGAGGGGCTTCAGGCTGTCACACTGCGTGATCGCGCGGAAGCGCTTGGCATCGCCCGGGACGTCTGGTTCGCCGGCTTTCAGCGGAATCCCTATGCCTTCATGCGGCGGGCGGGGGTGCTGGCGCTGTCTTCGGTGTACGAGGGGTTCGGCAATGTGCTGGTGGAAGCCATGGCCTGCGGCACGCCGGTCGTGAGCACAGATTGTGAGAGCGGGCCGTCGGAGATCCTTGACGGTGGGCGCCTTGGCGCGCTGGTATCAGTGGGTGATTCCGCGGCACTCGCGAGCGCGATCCTCACCACGCTGATAGACCCACCCATGGCCAGTGTCCTCCGCGCCGGTGCCGAAGGCTATACCGCTTCGGGGGTCGCCGAGCAGTACCGTGAACTGCTGCTCGGTCCCACTCCCTGAGCCGGGCCCGCGTTCACATGGAGCAGCTACCCTATCTTCTCTGTCCGGCGATCCTTGGCTGCCTCATTTTGGCCGTCGAGCTCGGGCGGTATCGGCGCGGACACGCATTCGATGCGTTGCGCCTGGCCAGCGCGATCTACTTCCTGGCCTACGCGGTCGTCCCCTTCCAGTTGCACTTCGCGGACCTGTCCGCTTTTCGTGGTGGTGCTTGGAACTGGGCGGTACAGTTCGAGCCGGACGATACTCGCCTGATCTACGGATCGCTCATTGGGTTGCTCGGATACCTTGGCCTGCTCGTCGGGCATGCCACCTGTGCCCAGTTGTTTCCCCGCGATCACGCATCCCCTGAGAAACAGTGGAGTGCGCGAGAGCAGGGGGCACTGCTGCGCGCGGCACTCCTGCTTGCGGCGGTGGGCACGGCGGCGTTGGTGATCTACACGGTCAGTATCGGCGGAATGGCGCCATTGCTCCTGCAGGCCGCAGCGTTTCGGACGAGGCCCCCGGTGATCACCCGCTGGGCCTTCCTCAAGAATGTTGCGCCAATCGTCGTTTCTGCGACAATGGTTGTCGCTGGTCTCTACGCGGTTCGCGGCCCCGCAGCCCGTCGCCGGCTCGGATGGCTGCTCGGGTGCCTCTGGCTCATCTCTTTCGTGCTGTTGTTCCATCGTGCGGCGCGGCTCCCGCTGATCGCGTTCCTGATTATGCTGCCGCTGGCGCGGGCCCTGCGCCGAGGGCGGCTCGACCCGGTCCTCGTCGTTGGGGCCATCACACTGTTCCTGGGGCTTGTGTTGTTCGGGAAGGCTGCATTCTCCGCGGGATCCTCCGCCGACCTACTGCGGGCGCAATGGAGCACCATCAGCGATGACGCTGCGCTGGCCGTCAATTCAATCCTGCTCGAGTTCTCCTTCCCGTTTGTCACGGCGAGCAATGTTGTGACCGCGGTCCCCGCGCTCACACCATATCGCTGGTTTCAAGATGCCGGCATCGCCGTGCTCTACCTTGTGCCGCAACGGATTTCAGGCATTACTCCGCCGGCAACCGTGTCGATGATCAACAGCGAGACATTGCATGGGCAGGGCGTCCCCGTCGACATCGCCTCGTTCGGCTACTTCAGTGCCGGCATACCGGGCGTCGCGCTCACGACCCTTCTCTTCGGTGCTTTCCTCTTCATGATTGACCGGATGGTGCGCCGTTACATGCGTCGGGAGAGCCCACTGTTCGTGCTGGGCATCGCGCTGCAATTCTATGCCGGATTCACGCTGATGTATGGCGATCCACAGCTGGTGCTGGAAAGCGGGTTTCCCTTGATCCTGTCGATCGGCGTTGTTGTCACGTTCCTGCGCCTGCCCGGCGCTCTCGCGGGACTGGCTCGGCCTGGGGAACCCCCGGTCCGGCGTGCGCCGGCTCCATGAGCCAGGGCGTGCTTCATGTCATCTCCGGGCTTTCGACCGGCGGCGCCGAGCTTTCCCTCCTCAAGCTACTGGAGGGCTCCCCGGACCTGC
>JBDTTN010000244.1:0-5002 GCA_039930625.1 Gemmatimonadota bacterium
CGCGGCTCCTGGTCGATGGCCTTCCCGGTCTCTGGCTGAGACATCCAGGCTTTGAAGCCGAACCCGCCGGATCCCCGGTGTATCCCAGTTTTCTGTTTCGCCAGGTCCAGGTCATTCCGGGCGCGACCGACGTGGAGCTCGCCGGCGGCAACGGTGGCATGCTGTCTACTGTGTCGCGGCGCGGCGTAAGCAAGTTCCGCTTCGAGCCCTTCGCCTTCTGGAGCGGGAAGCTCGGCATTCCCAAGCTGGACAACGCCGGCGACTCGTCGGTGACCTCCTTTCAGGCCGGAGCCACCGTCTCCGGTGTCCTGGTACCCGAGAAGGCGACCTATCTCGTCGGCTTCAGCTACGAGGAGTCAGAGATCCCCAGCGCCCGGCCGTGGGACGGGGACAGCGGCAGCTTCGGCGGCGCGGCGGTGCCGCTGGTGCAGACCCTTGAAACGGTTGCGCAGGACAGCTTCGGCCGTGACGTGCGCAGCTTCACCCGTCCCGCGGTCCGCAGCTATCGCGGCGGCGCGGGCGGCTTCCGCCTCGACTGGCGGCTCAACTCCAGGCATGCAATCGTCGCACGGGGCGACTTCGCCCGGCACCGCGAGTGGAGCCCCGATCTTGGTCTCGACGTGCTCAACGGCGGCGGGACCCGTCTCGATCAGCGCGACTTCTCCGGCGGGGTCGCCCTCGCCTCCGGCTGGGAGAACTCCGCGAACGAAGTGCGTATCGGCTTCCGCTCCGCCAAGCGCGACTGGCGGCCTTCCGCGCTCCCGGCCAGCTATCTGGTGGGCGACGGCGTCGGCGTGGGTTCCTCGCCCGCTCTGCCGGGAGACTTCAGCCGCCTCACCCTGGACCTCGCCGAGACCTTCCAGCTCGACATGGGCTCCAGCAAGCAGCACCGGCTGAAGCTGGGAGTGCAGTACTCCCGGGGCAGCTGGGAACAGGACTACGCCTACGGCACCACCGGCGTATTCAGCTTCGGCGACCTCGACGCATTCAGCAATCATCGCGGCTCCTTCTATGTGGCGGAGACTCCCTCGAGCCATGCGCACTTCACCCTGACCGAGGCGGGTCTCTTCGGGCAGATGCTCTGGAAACTCTCCCCGGGACTGACGGCCCTCACCGGTGCCCGGTACGATCGCCAGATCTTCCCGAAGCAGCGGTTTCAGCCGATCTCCGGAGACCCGCTCTTTCTCTCGACCTTCGGGCTCTCCAACAGCAGGGTCCCCAACGACAACAAGAACGTGACGCCCCGGCTCGGCCTGGTCTGGGAGGGCGGCCCCAATCAGGCGTGGAGCGCCACGCTCGGCGCCTCGCGGGCGTACGGGCAGCTCAGTCCCGCGCGCTTCGCCGAGGCGATGGTCGCCGATGGATCGCTCACTGCGCGCCGCGGCGTCGGCGACCTCGGCGCCTGGCCGGCGCTGCCTGACACGACCCTCGCGCCGAGAACCGGACAGATCGTCACCCTCTTCAGTCCGAACGGCAAGTACCGGAATCCGCGCACCTCGAAGCTCGACGCCACCCTGAGCCGGACCCTGGCCAGCACCTCCGGATCGGTCACCCGGGTGAACCTCTCCGCCGGCTATCATCACACCGATTTCCTGCTCCGCCGCACCGATCTCAACCTGCTGGCCGGACCCACCGGCTCCACGCAGGAGGGCCGTCAGGTCTTCGGGACGCTGCAGCAGGAGGGCGGGCTGGTCGTGGCGCAGCCGGGCTCGAATCGCCGCTTCTCGGGCTTCGACCTGGTGTCGGCGCTGGCGTCGACCGGCTTCTCCAATAATTACGAGGTGTCGCTCGGCGTCTCCCGTGAGGCGGAGACCGGACTCTCCTTCTCGGCGTCGTACATGTGGTCCCAGACCCGGGACAACTGGCTGCAGAGCTGGACCGGCGATCCGACCGACGAGCTCTCTCCCTTCCCCCTGGACAAGCCGGGTAAGGAATGGGCCGAGGGCATCTCTGATTTCGATCTCCCGCACCGCGCTGTCGTGCTCGCCAACTGGACCACGGCGGGACGGGTGCCGCTGGTGCTCGGAGCACGCTACCGCTTTCGGTCCGGCCTGCCTTACACCCCCGGATTCCGCCCGGGCGTCGACGCCAACGCGGACGGCTCGGGGCGCAACGATCCCGCTTTCCTCGATGCCGCCGTCCCCGGCCTCACCCAGGTCATTGGCCAGAACGGTTGCCTCAAGAGCCAGGTAGGCAAATTCGCCGAGCGGAATTCCTGTCGTGAAGCCGCCAATCACGCGCTCGACCTCTCCGCCTCGGTCGGTCTGCCGGTGCGGTCACTGGGTGGACGGGTGATGGTACTGCTGGATCTCTTCAACGTGGTGTCCACGCCGACCGGTGTGGTCGACCGGGCCCTGCTGCTGGTGGATCCGGCGGGAACCGTGACCACCGATGCGCTGGGCAATGTCACGCTGCCGCTGCTCGCCAATCCGCGATTCGGCAAACTCCTGAGCCGCCGCACCGATCCCCGGATGGTCCGGCTCGGGCTCCGGGTCGCGTACTGATCGAGGATACGATGCCCACTGCCTCCACCCTTGGACTCCGCTCGGGGTTGATTGCCGTCACCGCGGCGCTCGCCGTGGCCTGCAGCAACGCCGGCAATGATCTGGGGATCGACCTGCCCTTCGGGCCCAACATCGTCGCCCAGGTCTTCTACGACCGGAACTTCGACAACGCCCCCTCCGCTGGCGATACTGCCTTCGCAGGCATCAAGGTCTTTCTCATCACCGCCGGCACCCAGGACCCCGTGGACTCCGCCATCACCGACCTCGCGGGGGCGGTGAGCTTCACCTCGCCGGTGGTCGGCCGCTATGTCATCGCCGTGGACTCCGTCGCGGCGCTGGGCGACTCGATGGTCACCACCCTCACTCCCTCGTCGGTCACGGTCGCCGCCGGGGGATCGACCGGCGTCATCGTGGGCCGGCTCGGCTATCCCGTGGTCGATATCGCGACCGCCCGCGCCAGTGCCGCGGGCCGCCGAGTGGTGTTCCGCGGCGAGGTCCTGGCCGGGCGACAGACCTTCAGCGATACCACCGCCTACGTGCGCGACTCCAGCGGCGCCATGCGGCTCACCGCCGCCACGGTGATCGCCGGCGGCTTCACCGTTCCGGGGGACTCGGTCCGGGTGCTGGGCACCGTCAGCCAGCGGAACGGACAGCCCGTGCTGGACGCGGCGAAGATGGCGCTCACCCACCCGTCCGCGACGGCGCCGGTGCTGGATACGCTCACGACCGCGCTGGCGGACAACGCCCTGGGCGGCAGCAGAGATGCCAACCTGGCCTTCGTGTACGGCACCGCCATCATCGACACCCTGACAATCGGGGCCGACTTCGTGGTCACCGTCGATGACGGCAGCGGCCCGCTGGAGGTCCTCTTCGACTCGCTGCTGCAGGTCAACACTGCGCTGTACATTCCGGGCGATTCGGTCCGGACCAGTGGCGTCCTGGTGCCGGTCGGCACTGGACACTGGCAGTTGCGGCCTCGACAGAAACAGGACGCGACCGTTTTCTGAGCTGGCTTCCGAGTCCGCGGTAGAGCCGCTGCCTCGCGAGGGCTTCATCCGCTGCCTCGCGGGGGTTCATCCGCTGGCTCGTGGGGGGCTTCAGCCTCTGGCTAGCGGCTGGGACGAGGGGTTACGTTCCCCTCGCTGAAACCGGACCGGCATCTCGCCGGGCCGGGACATTGACGCCGAGTGCCTGCGTGCCCAAGAGCAGCGATGCACAGTCACGGGACGAGTTGATCTGGCGAATCGTCGCGGCCATCGGGCTGGTCTTCCTGCTGCTCGGGCTTCTCGACATCGCGCTCACCTGGTTCCCTCTGGATCTGGGCGATTCGGAGTGGGAATTGGGGACGACGAGCCACTTCTTCGACACCTTCCCGCTGCTGGGCCTCGGGATCTCCTTCTTGCTGGCGGCCTCAATCGCCGAGGGGCGCCGCTGGCAGGCCCGCACCATCGCGACCTTCTGCGTGCTGCTGGCGGTCTTCATGTGGCTGGCGCTGGCGCTGTGGGTGACCGTCCTGCCGGTCGCCCTCAAGGTGATCGGAAACTCGCCTGCCCTGACGGTGATCAAGAAGGCGAGCGCCAAGACCGCCGTAGAGGCTTTGCTCTATCCGTTCGCGCTGCTTTGGCTTGCGGGCGCGGCCTGGCGGGCCAGCTTACGAAAACGTATGGGCGGCTATTAGGCCTCAACTTGTTGTGGCGACACGACAACACGGTACGCGGCCAAGCACCGGCCGGTTCACCTTCCAGCCGCATAAGATATTGTGCAACATAGACATGGATACTGAAATGACGCTTGAAACTTCTGGCCCGAACTCTGCACTAGCACCGCTCCGAGCACTCAGGCTTCACCGGAGGCCACTATGACGGCTTCTCGGATCCTGGTCAAATCGGACGACAAGAACCGCTCGGCGCTGGACCCCGCACCTGATACCGGCTGGTATCTGCTCGGTGGGATCGGGTTGGTTTTCGCGGTAGTGGCTGCAGCGGATCTGGTTCTGGCCTGGTACCCGCTCAAGTTCGGGGATGCGGAGTGGGAGTTTGGGACCGTCACCGCGGTGTTCGGCGGGTTGCCGCTGCTGACAATGGGTCTTGGGTTGAGCTTCGGGGCCGCGGTGGCCCGTGGAAATCTCCTGAGATTGCGGTCGCTGTCGATTGTGCTGGGTCTGGTGGGGGTGCTGCTTCTGGCTTCCCTGGCGCTGTACCTGACCACCGTTCCGGTCGCCCTGGCTACTGAGACGGACCCGTTGATCAAGACGGGGATTCAAAAGGCGATTCTCAAGACCACGGTCGAGGGCGTGCTCTATCCCCTCTGCTACCTCTGGGTCGCCATACTTGGATGGAAACACGCCCGGAAGGCGTGAAGCCATAGTTCACCAACTGACGAGGAAACACAGATGAACAAGACTGTCCGGATTGTTGCCCTGTTTGGGGCGCTCGCGGCCGGCCTGCCCGCGGCGGCACACGCCGATGGCTTCCGGTCCTACAAGCTGTGCGGCGGCG
>JBDTTN010000245.1:0-5000 GCA_039930625.1 Gemmatimonadota bacterium
GTCACGCCCTTCCACGCCAGCGTCCAAGCCACAGCGATCGCGGAGACGGTGGCGCCATGCCGGACGGCAATGGGCCGGAGCGCATCCCTGAGGGCGATGTTCTGCTCCACCCGCGGGGGCATGAACTCCTCACCCTTCCGGCGCCAGTCGTCAGGCGCCATCCGTGCGATCCGCTCCAGGCTGAAGCTGTCGGTGAGAATCCCGGTCTGCATGGGGCTGTAGACGATCACCCCGGTCCCGTGCGCCAGGCACCACGGAATCACATCGGCGGCGGAGCTCCGTCTGAGCAGCGAGAGCCGCGGCTGCAGCGATGCCACGTGCCGGAGCCTCTCGCAGCGATCGAGCAGATCGACGGTGAAGGTGGTGACCCCACCGAAGCGGACCTTCCCTTCGTCGATGAGCCGTCCCATCTCCGACCACGACTCCTCCACCGCTACCCCGGTCATGTCCGGCTTGTGGAACTGGTACAGGTCGATCTGCTCGACGCCGAGCCGGCGGAGCGATGCCTCACACTCCCGGCGAATCGAGACCGGATGGAGATTCGGCGTCGGTTCCCGCATCCGCTCGGCCTCACTCCAGGGGAGGCCGCCCTTGGTGAAGACCAGCGGCCGCCGTGATGCCGGCAGCTCCCGGAGCAGGCGCCCCACGACCTCCTCCGAGTGACCCAGTCCATACACCGCCGCGGTGTCGATCCAGTTGATGCCCAGCTCGAGGCCGTGCCGCATCGTGGCGAGCGAGTCGAGATCGTCCTGCGGCCCCCAGCCGAATGCCCAGTCTCCGCCCCCGATGGCCCAGGCACCGAAGCCGACGGTCGTGATGGAAAGTCCGGTGCTGCCGAACGGGCGCTGAACAAGCATGAGAAAATCCCGGTGAACGCCGGAGATCCTGCACCAGGCTGCGGAGTGTCGCCGTGCTGTGGCGCCCGCAGCTACTCGACCTGTACCTCGACCTCGTCGCTCATCGCGCCCGCCTGGGCCCGCACCCGGTGGCGGCCGGGCTGGATCGGCCAGCGGCCATCCGCGACAGCGCGACCGTCCACAAACCAGCGCAGCCGCTCGCCGGCGGGCGCACCGCTCGCCCGGAGCGCGATCGTCGCGTAGCGGGCCTCGACCCCCGGTGGAACGCGGTAGTGGTCGCCATTCTCCGGAGAGGTGATGGTGAGGTGCGCTCGGGCAGGCGCTCCCCGCGGTATGGACGGAATCGCGCCGGCAGTCACGGTTGGCTGCCTGACAGAAGGTGCGGCCAGCCGCGCCGCGATTGCACCGGGATCGGTCGCCGCCCACTCCGCGTATTCAGGCGGGTAGTGCACCACTCCGCCCTCGTGCCAATCGCAGGTCCGCCTGGGCGCCGAGCCGGGAATGAAGTACTCAGTCACGCCGGGACATTCGGGAGACGCGAGCAGTCCCGACACCCGACAGACACGGTGCGCTTCGAGGCCGCGCTCTGCCGCGCTCGGCAAAGCACCGGCAGGATAGCGGCTCGCCGTGACCAGGACCGCCCGGTGCAGCAGCGGCCCGGCGCCGGTAACCCCACTCACTCCCTCCATCGGTCGGCCGTTGAAGTTGCCGACCCACACCGCGGCGGTGAATCCACCGGTCACCGCGACGGCCCAGTTGTCGGTGAAGTGCCGACTGGTCCCGGTCTTGACCGCGGCGCGGAAGGGCCAGTCGAAGGGCGTGCTGACGCCGAATCCCGGCACCCGCGCTTCGGGATCCGCCAGCACATCGAGCGCAAGGGCAGCCGCGCTCACCGAGACGACGCGGGTGCGGGCACCGGCCGGTGATCCGCTGGCATCGAGGCTCGCCTGCCATCGCGTGGATGTCCACTCGCCCTGATTGGCGAGGGCCCGGTATCCGTTCGCCAGTTCCAGCAGCGTCACGTCGCCGTTGCCCAGCGCCAGTCCGAGTCCGTAGTGCTCGGGTGAGCGATCGAGCGATTCGAATCCGGCACGCTGCAGCCCGTGCAGCAACGTCGCGTAGCCGATGCGATCCACCAGCTCGACGGCCGGCACGTTATACGAACTGGCCAGCGCCTCACGCGCGCGGACCGGACCATGATAGCGGCGATCGTAGTTGCGCGGGTGATAGGGGCCCGCGGGTGTCTGATACGTCGTGGAGACGTCCGCCAGCACCGTCGCCGCGGTCGTACCCCGATCAAAGGCGAGAGCATACAGGAAGGGCTTCAAGGCGGATCCTGGCTGGCGCGGACTCACGACCATGTCCACCTGCCCGGCGGTGTCGGCCCAGAAATCCGGAGAGCCAACCCAGGCGAGGATCTCTCCGGTCCGGTTATCGAGCACCACCGCGGCCGCCTGACTCACCCCGCGATCCTGCAGCTGGTCGACCGTATGGCGAACCTCCGCTTCGAGCCGGGTCTGCAGATCCAGGTCGAGTGAGGTGCGCCAGGTGCCTTCCAGGCTGCGATGCTCCGCCTCCGCCCACAGCAGGATACGGCTGGTGAAGTGCGGAGCAAGGAAGGGCGGGTTGCCGGCGTTGCTGACGAGCGGTTCACGGGCGGCGCGGACGATTTCATCCGCGGTGGCGTAGCCCGCCTCACCGAGCACCTGGAGCCCCAGCGCTCGGCGTTGCGCCGCCCGACTGGGCGACACCAGCGGATTCTGGCTCGAGGGCGCCTTGGCGAGGGCGGCAAGCATCGCGGCCTGGCCGAGGCTCACCTGCTCCGGCGCAGCGCCGAAGTAGAGCCGGGTCGCCGCCGCGACGCCGATGGCTCCTTGACCGAGCGGCACCCGGTTCAGATACTGTTCCAGGATCTGCTGCTTGCTGAGATGCGCCTCCAGTCGGAGTGCCCATAGCGACTGTACCAGCTTGTCACTGAAGCCGCGGCCCATCGGCCGAAGCAATCGTGCGAGCTGCATGGTGATCGTCGAGGCGCCCGAAACGATTCGACCGCTCGCGAAATCGTCGCGCAACGCCCGCACCGTCGCCCTGGGATCGATGCCGTGGTGCGAATAGAACCGCCGGTCCTCCACCGCAACAAAGGCGCGGGGGAGATCGGGATCCATCGAACTGAGCGGCGCCCAGCGCGCGAGCGAGCCATCACCCGCACGGGTGGCACGTAGGGTGACCCCGTGCCGGTCCTGAATCGTAAGACTCTGTTCCCGACTCGGCGCCAGCAGTGCGTCAGGCAGCGGCCAGGCGACCCAGCAGGCCAGCGCGATCGCAACGACCGCGACCGCTCCGCCGAGCCATCGCGTTACCGGGCTGCCCGGTCTCATTTCGGCGTCACCGTGAAGCTGCCGCCATCGCTCCGCCCGTACACGGCCGGGTTGTACATCTCCTCCGCGTGCGCCGGCGGACGGATGAAGGTTCCGGGCGTCGTCGCGCGTGCGAGGTAGGTCATCGTGTAGGTACCCTTCCAGAGAATCGTGGCCGAATACAGCACCCGGTCGTCACGCATCTCCTTGTGGTCGAAGGGCGACCACCAGCCGCTGTCCCAGCTGCCGTAGTACCACTGGCTCTCCTGCCGGGCCCCTTCCTCACCTTCCCCTTCCGCATCCTCAGGGGTGAGGTATCGGCTCTTCTCGTCGATACCCGGCCCAGGAGTGAGGCTCGCGGTCCGGAGGCTCAGGTCAATCGCCTCGAGGCCGGCGGGCAGCGCATCATCGACAATGAGGAACTGCCGCTCCTCCGGCACCGTGATTCTGAGTCGTACCCGCACCAGCTCGCCTTCCGCGATGCTCACGATCGGTTGCTTCGCGTCATACTTCTCGTACCACCGCTCCACCCGGATACCCCGGTCCTCCGGGTTCACCGGCCGCTGCTTCGGGACTTCCTGCACAGTCAGGTAATAGTAGATCGGGGACCCGGCCCCGTTCGCGGCGAGCGAGAGCCGGAGCGCGCTCTTCCCGTCGGCGCCAGCGCCTAACATGCCGGTGAGCGCGACGCTCGAGTCACCGATCGTCAGCCGCGCGGTGGCCACCGGCACGCCGGCGGAGGCGAAGAGCGTCCGGCCGCCCCCCTGCACCGTGAAGGGCCGGGCCGCGCCGGCATGTACCTTCTTGTCAAAGGCGGCAAGGGCGGAGACCGCGGCGGCGTAGTCCTGGGTATTCCATGGCGAGAGTGCCCCGGCGCGGGACTGTTGCACCAGTGTCTCCACCAGCGGCCCGAGGAGGGCGTTGGCGGAATCGACGGCGAGTGTGGCCGTGAGCAGTCGGCCCACCGGCCGTACCCGCGAGGTGAAGTAATGATCGTAGCTGAACGCCGCTTCGGGAACGGTGGCGCGGCGCCCCTCGACCTTGACCGTGTTCCAGATCGGCTGCAACAGTCCACGCGCCGCGCGGAATGCCTTGCGGCGGGCCAGCACCTCCGCCAGACGCACCCGGTCTTCCCATGCGAGCTGCGCCGCGTTCCGCAGCAACTCGTTCTCCGCCGCCACGTGCGCCTGACCCAGCCGGCTGAGGAAGTCCGCGGCGGCCACCTTGTCGCTGAGGCTCGCCTGCATCCGATCGTACCACCCGATCACCGGCGCCCGGATCGGCTGCGGATCGTCGAGCGAGGCGCGCAGGTACCGCCCCAGTCGGGAGAGCACGCTGTCGTCCACGGCGATCCCGACCGCACGCGCCTCGATCAGCGTCATGCCGGCGTAGGCCGACAGCCACGGAGTGGTCCAGTCCTCGCTGCTCCAGTAGCCGATGCCACCGTCGGCGCGCTGCCGACGACTGAGCAAACTGACCGCGAGCTGGATGTCCGCCTTCGGGTCTCCCTTGAGCAGCGTGATTCCCTTGAGGCCGCGCTGCGCCCGGTAGAGCGCGATGAGCGGCTGCGCGGCGCTCGACGCCTGCTCGGTGCAGTAGTACGGATAGACCCGGAGCTGATAGGTGAGGCCCTTGATCACACTGAGCGGTGAACTGCCTAGTGTGAGCAGCAGCCGGGACCGATCCGCATCGATCTCGGTCGGGAGCTGGAACTCCGCGGTGGCGGTGTCCACCAGCACGCCGGCGATGGTCCAGGCCCGGGGCCGGAAGGCAGGCTTCACGGCGA
>JBDTTN010000246.1:0-4998 GCA_039930625.1 Gemmatimonadota bacterium
CGGGGACCGCCTCGATGATCCAGTCGGCGTCCTCCACCGCCTGCAGCAGGCTCCGGCCCACTCGCATCAGGTTGAGAGCATCCTCCGCGACCTGCGCCTCCGCCCGCTTGTGCCGCACCAGAGACACCACCCGGTCGCCGATCGCTTCCGCGGCGGGTGACAGGACCTCGGAGTCCGCATCATAGATCGTGACCGGCCAGCCGGCGGCGACGGCCAGCGCGGCCCAGCCTCGGCCGATCTCCCCAGCCCCGACGATAGTGACGCGTGGCGTCTCGAAGCGTGTCATGGTGTGCCACTACGATAACGTTGGACCGGCAGGGAGCCAAGCATGAGTAGATTGCGGCTCTCCCGCGCGGCGTCGTCGCCGCCTCGTGGCCGCACTGAATTGGACCTCATGACACTCGGACTGCTGCTCTCGCTGCTGCTGGTTGGCCCCCAGGAATCGGCCCGCGCACCCGAGCTGGCGAGCCCTCCGGCGCTCGCCTCGGTGGCGCTGGAACGCCGCCTCGCGGAGCGGCTGGGTGCCAGGGTTGGAGACACGCTGACCGTCGGGCTCGATGCGGGCGGCATTGGACGGAGCGTGGTGATCGCGGCCATCTATGAACCGGCCGCCGATCCCTCCGCCATCACCAAACGAGAATTCTATCTCCGCCTCCATCTGGCCGATCTCGCCGCGCTGCTCGGGGCTCCCGATCGGGTGGATCGTTTCGGTGTCGGTCTGCTGCCGGGAGTGCGGCCCCCGATGGCCGCGCAGAAGCTCAATCAGCTCGCTTTCGGCTTCCGGGCCTATCCCTCCGCCGAGATCGCCAGCCAATCGTCGCAGACCTTCCGGGTGGTGAGCCGCTTTCACGCGGCCATCGCGGTGATCTCGGTGGTGGCGAGCGCGATCTTTCTGCTGTGCATCATGCTGCTCAAGGTGGAGGAGCGCCGGCGCGACGCGGCGGTCATGCGCTTCACCGGTATCAGCCGGCGCACAATCTTCAGCGCGCTGCTGCTCGAGGCGGTCCTCGTCGCGGCGCTCGGCTCGCTCCTGGGCGTCGGTCTCGCGATCGCGGCCAGCGCGGTGACCAATCTCTACTATCAGCACTACTTCGATACCACGCTCGTCTTCTCGATCGTCACCCCGGCGATTCTCCGCTTCAGCGTCCTGCTTTCGCTTGGGTTGGGATTGCTGGCGGGTTCGCTGGCCGCCTGGCGACTGATCCGGACCAATCCGCTGGTGCTGTGGGGGCGCGGATGAACGGCTTCGCCGATGCATCGGCGCGCACGGCCGTGCGCGCCTACGAGAAGGGCCACGGTACGGCCGTGCGCGCCTGCGGTGCCCGGCGATGAACCCGATCCGCAACCTGTTCCGCCACCCCATCCGCACCGGCCTCGCCATCGCGGGCATCATGGTCACGACCGCCATGCTGCTCGATATGGTGCTGCTCTCCGGCGGGATCGAGCGCTCGTTCGAACGGTTGCTGCTGGGGCGAGGCTACAACGTGCGGGTCTCTCCGAAAGGCACGCTCCCCTTCGACACCGACGCGACGATTCCCGGCGCAAGCGCCATACGCGCCACGATCCTTGCCGATTCCGCGGTGGTCGCCGCCGGACCGCTGCTCGGTGCCGCGCTCTACGCTCGTCGCCCCGACACGCTGGTGACCCTCTTCGGGTACGGTGTCGATCCCGCGGCGCAGGCGATCTATCAGCTCGACGCGGGCAGCGATCTCGGCCCGGCCGACAGTGCGGGTGTGCTCCTCAGCCAGCCCGCGGCCACGCTGCTCCGCTCGGGCGTCGGTGATACGGTGACGCTGCAGGCGCGCCTCGATCCCGAGGCGGCCGTCGCCGGCGTCGAACGGCGGCTCGTGGTGCGCGGCGTGGTCCACTTTCTCTACGACTACACCGGCCAGCTCTCGGTCGCCGCCTGGCTGCCCGTCATCCAGGATCTCGCCCGCGTGCGGGGGGAGGACCGTGTCTCTGCCTTTGTGGTGCGCATCCAGGGCGACTCCGAGCTTGCCGCTGCCACCGAGCGGCTGCGCGCCGCATTGCCGGCGCTCGAGATCAACAGCGTGGGGGACATGGTCGCGCGCTTCCGCGAGCGCCTGGTCTACTTCCGCCAGCTCTCCTACATCCTCGGCACGATCAGCCTGGGCGTAACAGTGCTGCTCGTCACTACGCTGATGACCATCACCGTGAACGAGCGGCTGGGCGAGATCGCGACGCTCCGCGCCATCGGCGTGAGTCAGGGGAGCATCGTCCGCGGGATCATGATGGAAGGCGCGGCGTTGACCCTGGCCGGCGGCTCGCTGGGTGTACTGCTCGGCGTCGTCACCGCGAAATATCTTGACCGGATCCTCACCGCCTTTCCCGGTCTTCCGGCGGCGATCTCCTTCTTTGTGCCGGAGCCGCGGAGCCTCATGATTGCCGCGCTGGTGCTGGTGCTGACCGGTATCCTCGCCGGCGCCTATCCCGCGCTGCTGGCCGCGCGGTCTCCCATCGCGGCGACGCTGCGGAGTGATGCCACATGATTCGATGCCCTGCGCGTGCCCCGCTCCGCGCTCCGACTCTTCAAGGACTCTCACGATGAGCAGGCGAGGCCAGCTTCCGGGCGCATCTCCGATCCTGATCGCCCGGGAGCTCTGCAAGGACTACCCCATGCACGGGGAGACGGTGCATGCACTCCGCGGCGTCTCGCTGGAGATTCGGCCGGGTGAGTACGTCGCGATTGCCGGTCCCTCCGGCTGTGGCAAGTCCACCCTGTTGCAACTGCTCGGCGGCATCGACACGCCGACCAGCGGCACTGTCACCCTGAACGGCGCCGCGCTGGAGCGGCTCGACGATCGCGCGCTCACCAGGCTCCGGCTCACCAAGGTCGGTTTTGTCTTCCAGCGATTCCACCTGCTGCCGGTCCTCTCCGCGGCGGAGAATGTCGAGCTGCCGATGGCGGAGGCGGGGATGGCGCGAGCCGATCGGCAGGCACGGGCGACCGAGCTGCTCGGCTACGTGGGCCTCGCCGGTCGCAGCGGGCATCGCGCTACCCAGCTCTCGGGCGGCGAGATGCAGCGCGTTGCCCTCGCCCGTGCGCTTGCCAATCGCCCCGCCGTGATCCTTGCCGACGAGCCGACGGGAGAGCTCGATGCCACGACCGGCCGCGGCATCCTCGATCTCTTCCGCCAGCTCTCACTCGATGGCGTCACGCTGGTGGTGGTGACCCACGACGAGCGCCTCGCGGCGGAGGCGGGCCGGGTGGTGCACATGCTGGACGGCAGGATCGTGAGCGACACCGCGTGATCGCCATCCTCGCCTTCCGCCACCTGCTGGTGAAGCGGGGCCGCTCCCTCTTCCTGCTGCTGGGCTACGGTCTCGGTGTGGGCGTGATGATCGTGCTGCTCTCGGTGGGCGCGGCGATGCTTGATCAATCCCGCGATGTGTCGCTGGTGGGCGGCGGCGAACTCACCGTGCTGCCGCTGGGCATCGACGTCGAGGCGATGCGCACCGGCGGCGCGAGCGGGATGTTCTTCGGTATCGACCGGGCCCGCTTCCTCACCCGGCAGTTGCTGGGCGGCCCGCGCCATGCCCGCCTGGTACACACCGTCTCCCCGGCGATCGAGAACAAGCTCGTCTACCTGAGCTTTCGCGGCCATACCATCGCCGCGCGAGCGGGGGGAGAAATCCCGAGCCGGGCCGCCTCACTAGGCGCCGGGCTGCACGTCCTGAGTGGCGCCTGGCAGGACGTTGGTGCGGACTCGGCATGGATCGCGCCGAGCCCGGGGCAGCTCTACGATGAGCTGGACCGGTTCCACATCCCGGCGGTGGCGGACTCGAGCTGGGGCGAATGGCACTACTTCAACTTCACCACCGGCCCAGGTGACTGGTGGTACGTCACCTACCTCGTGGGTGGGCGGGTGCTGCGGGGGAGCTGGGGCGGACAGATGCTGGTCTCCCACCGGAAGCCGGATGGCCGCTACGACCGATTCACCGCAGCCGTCCCGGCGGACTCGATCGTGCTCGACACCACTCGCGCCGACCTGACCCTCGGTTCCAGCAGTGTGCGGCAGCGTGATGGCCGCTATGCACTCAGCGCCGCCGCGCGGGGCTCGGCGGGGAGAGTGTCCCTGGACCTGAACCTGACGCCGGATCCGAACCGCTACTTCCCGCCGGTGGAGCTGCGCGAGGGAGAGTTCCCCTCCGGGTACGTGGTCCCGGCGCTCTCCGGGAGCGCGACCGGCACGATCTGCGTCGGCCGCCGCTGCACCGCCCTGACCTCAGCGCCCGCCTACCACGATCACAATTGGGGGGTGTGGCGCGATGTCACCTGGGACTGGGGTGCAGCGCGCGGGCGGAATTTCAATCTGCTCTACGGCGGCGTCTACGCTCCGGATGATTCCGCCGCGCTCCGCAGTACCGGCACCGCTCGGCTCCTGGTCGCGCTGGTCGATTCACTCGGCGTGCGCCAGATCCTCCGTGCCGGGCCGGTGCACTACGAAGGGGTGCATCCACAGAGCGCGCGCTACGGCGTGAACGCACCGGCCTCGTTCAGCTTCCTCGCGACACGGGAGTCGGACACGGTGCGGGTCACGGCACACATACTCGATTTCCAGGCGACCGACCGGACCGCAGCCGGCCTGGGCCGCAGCTTCCTGCAGATGCGCGGCAGCTTCGAGATGGAGGGGAAGGTCGGTGGGGTACTGCTCAACGATGCGGGGACAGGCTTCTTCGAGACCTACGTGCGGAGTGAGTAGTAAAGAGTGAGGGGTGAGGAGTACGGACTCCGGCCCCCAACCTGTCATCCCGAGGGAGCGCAGCGACAGAGGGATCTCTCCAGGTCGGAGCCGTGACCAACCTGAAGGGATCCCTGGCTGCGCTCGAGATGACAGCGCTCGCCGAGCCCCTCCTCACTCTTCACTCACACTCCCCTTTCCTGCCGTATCCCCTCGACCTGCCGGGCATGCCTCCTGGTGTGCGCCGCCACGAACTCCAGCCACTGCACCGCGTCGATCGGACCGAAGATCGGAT
>JBDTTN010000247.1:0-4985 GCA_039930625.1 Gemmatimonadota bacterium
CCCCGCGCGGCAAGCGGGTCCAGCGGATTCACCTGCTCTCCACCGGAGAGCGCTACCTCGTTGCCGTGTCACTGCTCTTCAGCATCTACCTGACCAAGCCGAGTCCGTTCTGCCTCATGGACGAGGTGGATGCGCCGCTGGACGACGCCAACGTCGGCCGGTTTATCCGGCTGCTGGAGGAGTTCAAGAAGTCCACCCAGTTCATCGTGATCACCCACAATCCGCGGACCATGCAGGCCGCGGAGGCGGTTTACGGCGTCACGATGCAGGAGCCGGGCGTGTCCACCATCGTAGGCGTCCGGCTTGGCGAGCTCGAGCGGGTGTCCTGATGCTCATTGTGATGCACACCGACGCGACCGAGGCGCAGATCCAGCGCGTCTGCGACACCATCCAGGAGATGGGGTATACCGCGCGGCCGATGCCGGGCAAGCAGCGCACCACCGTCGGCCTCGTCGGCAACGACGGCCGGGTGGACGGGTCGCGCATGGAGGCGCTGCCGGGCGTGCAGGAAGTGATCCACGTCTCCAAGCCGTACAAGCAGGTGTCGCGGGAGTGGAAGCCCGAACCGACGATTGTGCGGCTGCCGGGCGGTCTCGCCATCGGCGGTGAGGCGGTGGTCGTGATGGCCGGACCCTGCTCCGTGGAGAGCGAGCGCCAGATCCTGACGGCCGCCGAGCAAGTTCGTGAGGCGGGCGCCACGATTCTGCGTGCCGGCGCCTTCAAGCCGCGATCTTCGCCCTACTCCTTTCAGGGGCTCGGACTGGAGGGGCTGCGGCTGCTGGCGCTCGCACGCGAGGAAACCGGCCTGCTGATCGTCACCGAGGCGATGGATCCCGAGGGGGCCGATCGGGTGGCGGAGGTCGCGGACATCATCCAGGTTGGCGCCCGCAACATGCAGAACTACTCGCTCCTGAAGAAGGTCGGGCGTCTCGGCAAGCCGGTGCTGCTCAAGCGCGGCCTCTCCGCCACCATTCAGGAACTCCTGCTCTCGGCGGAGTACATCCTGGCCGAAGGCAATCCCGATGTCATCCTCTGTGAACGCGGCGTCCGTGGCTTCGATTCCGCGACCCGCAACCTCTTCGACCTGTCGGCGATCCCCGTCGTCAAGGCAGCAAGCCACCTGCCGATCATCGCTGATCCCAGCCATGGCACCGGCCACCGTGACATGGTGACGCCCATGGCGCGGGCAGCCGTCGCGGCGGGCGCGGACGGATTGCTGGTCGAGGTGCATCCCAATCCCGACCGGGCGCTTTCCGATGGGGCGCAAAGCCTCTATCCGGAGCAGTTCCAGCGCCTGATGCAGGAGACGAGGCTGATCGCCCAGGCCATCGGTCGCACGATCGCGATGCCCGCGGGGACCCACTCGTGATCGGGCGCGGAGTCCTGGTGGCGCTGCTCCTGGGCTGGGCTGCGGCGCCGCTGATCGCGCAGGATCCCGATCCGACCGCAATCATCGAGCGGGCCGCACAGAGCTACAAGCGCATCACATCCTTCCGCGCCGACTTTCGTCAGGTGATTGCGGATTCGATGATCGGCACCTTCGAGAGTCATGGCAAGCTGGTGCAATCGGGAGAGTCGAAGCTGTCGATGCGCTTCACCGATCCGCAGGGCGAGGCGATCGTCATGGACGGCGAGCGGCTCTGGGTCTATACCCCCAGCACCACCCCGGGACAGGTCCTGCGGCTCAAGGTACCGACCGACCCGACCTACGGTCCCAATGTGCTCGCGTGGATCCTCACCAGGCCGTCGGAGCGGTATCAGGCCCGATATCTCCGCGCGGATGCGGTGGGGGGACGGGGTGTCGATGTGATTGTGCTGACTCCGATCGATCGTTCCCTGCCCTTCACCCAGGCGGTGGTCTGGATCGATCAGTTCGACAACCTGCCGCGCCGCCTCGAGATCCGCGAACGCTCCGGCCAGCAGCGCACCCTGGTCCTCACCGCTGTCGAGACCAACCGCCGAGTGTCCGAAGCGACCTTTCGCTTCGACGTCCCCGCCGGCGTGCGCATCGTCGATCAGTAGTCCCGCAGCACCCGCTCGACTTCCGCGGCCTTCGCCTCGTCCAGCCCGGCCTCCCGGGCCAGCTTCAGCGCCTCGAGCCCCAGCCGCGCATACAGCGGCCGATCCCCCAGCGGGATAGCCTCGAGGTGCGCCAGCAGGGTGGCCACATCGCCGCGGCGCACCGGTCCGGTCAGCGCGGCCGCCGCCGACTGACCTTGCAGGTTCTCGGCGGCACCGGTGATCATCGGCAGGTAGATGCGGCCCGCGACTTCGCCGGGGACGCCGGCCTCCGTGGCGAGACGCGCCGCGATGCCCGCAAGCACCACAACGTAGTTGGAGGCCACCACGGCGCCGGCGTGATAGGCGGCCTTTGCCGATGAGGGGATCTCCACTGGAGTGAGACCGAGCAGGCCGGAGAGCCGTCGCCCCTCGGCCACGGCGCGCGCATCGCCCTCGATCGCAGCGTACGCACCGCGCCAGCGGGCGGCAGCGGTATCGGGGTCGGATACAGTTTGCAGCGGATGGAACGAACCCAGGGAAGCGCCGCTGCCTTCGAGGGCCCGCAGCGCCCTGCGATCATGCAGACCGGAGAGATGCAGCACCGTCTGCGAGGACTCGACTGCCCCAGCCAGGCTCAACTGGCGGGCGACGTCGGCGATCGCGTCATCGGGAACGGCGAGGAGAATCGTCGCGGCTCCCGCGATCGCACCCTCCACCGTTCCTGTCGCCTCCCGGCGCGACCAGAGGAGCACCGCTTCCCCCGCCTCCGCCAGCGCAGTCGCGAGCCCGCGCCCCATGCGGCCACCACCCACGATCGCGATCACCGGATCATCCGCGGAGCGAGGTCCAGAGAATCGAAACCGCGACGACGGCGAAGATGGCGGAGAAGGACCAGTACAGTGTCGGCGGACTGGAGATCCGGTTGACGCGGACTCCGACCGGCACGGTCACGGCGGCACCGAGCGAGAGCGGCAGCAGCATCCGGAGGTCCATGAACCCGGCCATCCACCCGGACACGGCGGGTCCCGGTCCGGCGGTAAGGTAGCCGAGGCCTCCGGAGAGTGTTGTCAGGCAGACGCCCGCAAGGGCGGTCGGCGCCACGGCCTTGACCGGCAACCTGCCGACATAGAGCAGCGCCGGAACCGAGATCAGTCCGCCCCCGATGCCGAGCAGTGCGGAGAGTCCCCCGCCCACGAAGCCGAGGCCGGCGAGCCACCACCAGGAGTGGCTGGCGGACTCGGCCGGCAGCTCCCGGGGCGCCTGGCGCGCGCGGCGGGCCATGTCCAGCGCGGAAATCATCAGGAAGACGCCGAACCCGACCCGCACCCACTGCGCGGCATTTGCCCGGGTCAGCATCCGCGCGACGATGAAGGCGGAGAGAATTCCCGGCAGCGCATAGGCCGCGGCGGCCCGCCAGGCGATGGCCCGGGCAAGGGCGTAGCGCCAGGTGCCGATGCCGGAGGTGACAAACGCAACGCCCAGACTGGTGGCGTGGGCCACGACGGTCTGGGCGGAGAGCGTCACGCCGGTCGGGGCGTAGACGAGATACAGGAACGGCACCATCAGGACCCCGCCACCGATCCCCGCGAGGGCGGAGAGCAGGCCGACCGCAAGCCCGGTCGCGAAGGCGGCGGGGACCTCCAGCGCTGGCGCGATCGCTAGTTCCTCACCGGGACCGCCGCTGCCTGACTGACCGCCAGCGACAGCAGCGCCTTGGGTGTCTGTGCGCGGCGCAGGAGGTCAAGCGCCGTCTGCATCTGCTTGTCGTCGTGGGCACGGCGCCGGAACTCCGCCGGCCGCCCGAAGACGTAGCGGGCGATCTCGTAGCCCAGCTGATCGTCCACCAGGGGAGTGGCCTTCGCGAAGGTCTCCTCCGGAATCACCGCGCCCTTTGCCCGCATTCGCCGCAGAACCTCGGCACGCATCGCCGGTGTGACGGTGAAACTCTCCGAGGTCACGCTCTTCTCGTTCTTGAGCTGCAGCGCGGTGGCGGTGAGCGCATCCCGATACTCGGCGAACTTGGAGGCCAGCGCCGCGGCAAAGGTGCGTTCGTCGGTTGTCAGGGTGTCCTGCCGCACGATCAGGTCGGGGACGATGCCGCCGCCCCCTCGCACCATGCGACCGCTGTCGGTCTTGTAGACCGGGCGGTTGGTCGTGTCGCTCTTGACCGAGTCCTTCACGCCATCGGCCTCGCTGGCCGCCTGCCGCATCTGGTCCTCTTCGTTCCTCGCCTTGCGCTGGATGGTGCGCCCGCTGGGCGTGTACCACCGGCCGGTCGTCAGCTTGAGCGCGGTGTTGTCGGAGAAGGGGAAGAGGGTCTGGACCAGTCCCTTGCCGAATGTGGGCACCCCGACGACGACGGCCCGGTCGTGGTCCTGCAGGGCGCCGGAAATGATCTCGGCCGCGCTTGCAGTTCCGTCGTTGACCAGCACCACGATCGGGAGCGAGGGCCACTCCTGCCTCGCGGCGTCCACGAACGTCTTGGTCGCACCTCTGGCCCGGCCCCGCGTCGCCACGATCTCCTGATCCTTGTCGAGGAACAGGTCGGAGACCTTGACGCCCTGGTCCAGCAGCCCGCCGGGATTGCCGCGCAGGTCGAGGACCAGGCTCTTCATCCCCTTGGTGAGCAGGGAGGTGATTTCATTGCGCAGTTCCTGGGTCGAGCTCTCGGCCACGGGGCTGAGCGAGATGTAGCCCACGCCCCCGGAAAAGAGGCTGCCAGGCGGAACCGAGCGCACGTGAATCATCGCGCGGGTCAGCTTGTAGACGATCGGAGTCTCGAAGCCGATGCGCCGCACCCGAAGCTCGACGTCGCTTCCGGCTGGTCCGCGCAGCGCCTTCACCGCCTCATCGCTGTTCCAGCCCTCGGTGGATTTGCCGTCGACGGAGATGATCTGGTCGCCGGTCTCCACTCCCGCCCGCTCCGCGGGCGTCTCCGGCAGCGGCGCCACCACGGTGATCCAGCCGTCGCGCACGTCGATCTG
>JBDTTN010000248.1:0-4961 GCA_039930625.1 Gemmatimonadota bacterium
GCATCAGGTCGCCGTCGCCCCTCCGGGGCTCCGGTCAATTCCCTCCCCAGCCACTGCATTTGTTATAGCCTCGCTCGGTTGCGGCCTGCGTTGGAGCATCAGGTCGCCGTCGCCCCTCCGGGGCTCCGGTCAATTCCCTCCCCAGCCACTCTGCACGTTTAGCCCTGCTCGGTCCGCACCGACGTCGATCGGTGATGTCGCCGTCGCCCCTCTGGGGCTCCGGTCAATGCCCTCCTCTGCCACTGCTTGGGGTAGTATTCTTCTCGTTTTCGCCTGTCGTACTATTTGGGGGAGACGTCAACACCGTCCCGGAGTCTCCGCACGAACTGTGTGCTTGACAGGGGAGCTTACGCACCGCCCCGAACAGACGCGGCACAATTTTGTAGAACACGATCACTTCGACCAGCAACACCAGCCACCAGATGCTCGACAGCGTGCTCGTCACGGCATCCAGGACATCCATGGGGCGCTCCATACCGGGAAGAGAGGGCACCACAGGGCTTATGCCTTCCGGGCTGCACACATATCGCAGCCATTTAGTCGTCTCCGCGAGACCCCCTTCCCCAGCGGCGAGTGCCGAGCCAGATTCCCGCGCCTTCTGACCGAACCGAATTTCACCTCCGGACCGCAGACGCCCATGTCGGCTCCCACCGTCGCCCTCCTTGAAACGCCTTCCATCATTGTCGGCCGGGTCGAGGGGAAGGGGCGAGGGGTCTACGCCGCCCGCGTCATCGAGGCGGGTGAGATCCTCGATCTCGCGCCGGTCTCGATCATCACCGCCCGGGAGGCGGAGCTGCTGGAGCAGACTCCGCTCGCCCACCACTACTTCCACTGGGACGGCGACGAGTCGGACGAAGCGGAGTGGCGCGGGGCGATCGCCTATGGGCTGGTGAGCCTGGTGAACCACGCCGAGGAGGCCAACGCAGGCGTCTGGCAGGAATACGACCGCGAGCTCCTGGTGCTGGAGGCGCTGCGGCCGATCGCCGCCGGCGAGGAGATCAGCATCCACTATGACGTGGAGCTCTGGTTCGACGTGGAGTAGCGCCGCGTTCCGCCTGCATCGCCAAGCGCCGCCCCCGAATGGGCGGCGTTTTCATTAACCCCTCCCGGTGCGACAAGAGAATCTCATCCCGGCTTCACGGCACCGGCACGGTCCTCACCCCAGATTGCAGCTCTGATGGGTGATCATCCCGTCTCGCATCTGCGCCGGAGGACCCGCCATGCCCCGCATTCTCATCTTCTTCGGCACCACCGACGGCCATACCGCCAAGGTCGCGCACGTCCTGGGCGAGAACCTCCAGAACGCCGGTGCCACCGTGCACATCGTCGATGCCGGCGCGGGCCACAGCGATCCCCGCCCCAGGGATTACGACGCGGTGATCGTTGCCGCATCCATCCACATCAGTGCGTATCAGCCTTCGGTCAGTCGCTGGGTCCGGACCCACAACCAGGACCTCAGCGGGATGCCGACCGCCTTTCTCTCGATCTGTCTTGGCGTGCTCCAGCCGGAGCCGGAGGTGCAGAAGGAACTGACCCGGATCATGGAGAAGTTCTTTGCCTCCGTCGGCTGGCGACCGACGGTCAGCCGCAGTGTGGCGGGCGCTCTGCTCTACACCCGCTACGGCTGGCTCAAGCGGTGGATGATGCACCGCATGTCCCGAAAGGCGGGGGTGGAGACGGATACCTCGCGAGACTACGAGTACACCGACTGGGGCGAGCTGCGCGCCCTTGCCGAGTCGTTCCTGGAGCGAGTGGAACGGAGCCGCAGGGTGCTGGCACTGCGCTGACACCAGGGGCGGGACGCGCAGCCGATCTATTGAGTCTCACGATCTGCAAGATGACCTGGACAGCCATCGCGGGCTGTCATTGCGCGCCGCTATCTTCGAGGTGTGCCCCGCCTTCGAACCCTGTTCCCGCTCGGCGCATTCGCCGCCGCCACCTGGGTGGCCGGCTGCGGTGACGACCCGTCGCCGGGGGACGCTGCACCGCGCTTCAATACCCCGGTCCAGATCGGGGCACCGGTGAGCTCGCCCGGCTGGGAGGACAGCGGCTTCATCTCTCCCGATGGCGACACTCTCTACTTCACCTATCTGCGCATCGACCCGATCGTCTTCGCGACCCAGGGACAGATCCGGCTCAGCGGCCCCCTCCGCCCCGGCTGGCCCACCCAACCTCCCTACGACACGCTCGGCGCGGAGATCTACCGCAGCGTCCGGGTCGGCGGAGCGTGGACCGAGCCGCAGAATCTGGGCACCCCGATCAACCTCCCCGAGGAACTCGAGGGAGACGAATGGGTCTCTGCCGATGGCAACCGGATTCTGTTCACCAACGGAACCGCGTCCGGCCCGCGCGGTGCGGACGGCATCTACTCCGCGACGCGTGTGAACGGCATCTGGCAGACGCCGGTGCTCGCGAGCACGCTGGGATTTCCCTTCGTGAGCGGCGACGAGAATCCCCACCTGACACTGGATGAAGCGACGCTCGTCTTCGAGTCCTCGCGGGCGGGAGGCTTCGGGGCCCAGGATATCTGGATGTCCAGGCGCGTCGGCGGACAGTGGACCGCGCCGGTGAACCTCGGACCGACGATCAACACCAGCGGCACGGAAGGCTCCCCCTTCAGCCTCGATGGCAGCGAGCTCTACTTCGATGACAAGGGCGGCGGCAAAGGGGTGTCGTGGAGCCGGCGCGAGACCAACGGCCAGTGGCGGCAGTCGGAGGTGGTGCTCGCAGGGATCTTTGGCGATCCGTCGCTCACTCAAGCGGGCGATCTCTTCGTCATCGGCGCCAGGACCGTCCCCGGTGGCTACGACGCCGACGTCTATGTGGCTCGGCGACGGTAGCCCTGTTCCCGCGCCCGTCGTCAAACCGACTAACCGCCCAATCGCCCAACCGTCTAACGTCCAACCGTCCAACCGCCCAACCGTCTAACGTCCAACCGTCCCATCGCAGGTAGCCACGCCCATCTCCACGAGTAGCTTTCCCGCATGCCATCTCCCACCGACCCGGAAGCACTCGCCCTCACCCTCGAAGCCAGCGGCGACTACAAGGTGTTGCGCCGCTTCAAGCCGGTGACCTCCTACCATCCCCCTGATGGCGCCAAGACCACGACCGCCCTCGTCCTCGATACCGAGACCACCGGCCTCAGTGCGTCAGGCGACGCGATCATCCAGCTCGCGATGGTGCCGTTCGAGTTCGCGCCGGAGACCGGCCGGATTTACGGCGTGAGCGAGCCGATCAGCTATCTCGAGGATCCCGGTCGCCCGATCCCCGCCGAGATTACTGCGCTCACCGGCATCAGCGACGCCGATGTGAAGGGGAAGCGGATCGACGATGCGGCGGTCGAGGCGGTGGTGAAGTCGGCGTCATTGATCATCGCGCACAACGCCGGGTTCGATCGCCCCTTCATGGAGCGGCGGCTCCCCATCTTCCGCGAGAAACACTGGGCCTGCAGTCAGCAGGAGGTCCCCTGGCGTGCGGCGGGAAGCCGGTCGGGGGCGCTGGAGTTTCTGCTGATCAAGCGCTGCGGCATGTTCTTCGATGCCCATCGCGCCGATCACGATTGTCAGGCGCTGGTGCATCTCCTGGCCACGCCGCTGGAGAGCGGGGAGCTGCCGCTGGCGCTGCTGCTCCAGTCCGCCCGTCGCAAATCGGTCCGGCTCTGGGCCGAACAGGCCCCCATCGCCTCGAAGGATGCCCTCAAGACTCGGCGCTATCGCTGGAATCCCGGCACCGATGGCCGACCCAAGGCCTGGTACAAGGAGCTTGGCCGGGAAGACCTCGCCGCGGAACTCGTCTGGCTGACGGCCGAGGTCTACGGCGGCTCCCTCCCCACCCTCCGGCAGGACCCGCTCGATGCCAAGAGCCGCTACTCCGACCGCGGCTAAGCGCTGAAACGCAAGGAACTTCCCGCCGTACCGCCGACCCGACCCCCGCTGCAAAATCGTTGAGCTGCAGAGCGTATTCTAGCATTAAAGGACCAATCACAATTGTGTAAATCATTTCCATGAAATGGTTTGGTGTTGACAATTGGCTCACTAGCCAATTACTGTTGCCGCCGGCCCTTCACAAGTAGACCATGGAAAAGCCCGATCCATCCGCTGATGCCCCTCGCTGGCAGCGCCGTCCGACGGAGCGCCGCCGGGAGATTCTCGACGCCGCGGTCGCCGTCTTTGGCGACCAGGGATTCGACGGCGCGACCCTCTCCGAGGTCGCGACGCGAGCCGGGGTCTGTGCCGGCACCGTCACCCACTACTTCGGTTCCAAGGGTGGTCTCTTCGAGGCGGCGCTCACCGATCGCTTTCTCGGTGACCTCGAGGGCGGGGAGGCGCTGCTTGCGACTCACCGCGGCTCCGCGCGTGCGCTGCTCCGTGGAATCATGACGCGGATGTGGGAGCAGCTTGATCGGCCGGGAACCATCGACCTGGTGCTCTGCACGCTCGCCAACGCGCCGTCCTTCCCGGATGCCACCGGCGCAATGTGCCGCGAGATCGGCGAGCGCTGGCGCCGCCTGGTGGCGGCGGTACTGACCGATGGAATCCAGCGGGGCGAGTTCCGCCCGGTGGATGTGAATCTGCAGGCGCGGGTCATCGGCGCCGGTCTCTTCGGCATCTTGATCAAGGCCCATCACTTCGCGCCGTACGAGAACAACCCGCCGACGCCCGAGCAGTGCTTCGCCGTGTACCTCGAGACCATCGAATTCTCGCTGGCGCTTCCGCCAGCGGCCGTCGGAAGCAATTCCCCGGACACCGTCAGCAGCCGGTAATCCCCATGCCTGGAGAAGTCCCCGTCGTGTCCCTACTCCCGAAATTGCACCGCGCCGCGCGCCGGTCGCGCATCGCGGTCCTCGCCATTGCCGCACTCGCGCTGGCCGGTACCGCCTGTCAGAAGCCTGCGCCCCCCGCCTTTCCGCCCACGGAAGTCGCCGTGGTGGAAGTGCAGCCGCGCACCGTCGCCCAGGACTA
>JBDTTN010000249.1:0-4930 GCA_039930625.1 Gemmatimonadota bacterium
TGCCGGCGTATTCCTTCCGGATCGCCATCAGGCCGGGCATCTCGAACTCGGCGAGACGGATCTCGTTGCGGCCGAACTCGGCGAGGGAGAGGTCCTTCACCTTGAACGGTTCGCGGCCTGCTTCACGAGTGGCCTGGAAGGGGTGCATCGTCATCACGCTGGTTGCCATCGCTCTGTCCTCGGGTTGAGAAATCGTCCGGGGCGACCATGAGGGCCGCCCGCACACATCGTTCAGGCGACCGACCGGTCGCCGCCATTCACTCGTCGCGGTGCACTGTCTCCATCGAGAATGCCGGCAGGCAGACCGCCACATACTCGGCGCCACCCGCTTCGGGGGAGCTGTAGCGTACCCACTCCCCCGGTGAAGTGATCACCGCCTGGCCCGCCCGTACATCGAGCGATCCCGCCTTGTGCTCCACGCGGAGCATCCCCCGCAGCACCACCGTCACCTCTTCGAACTCCGGCCGCTGTCCCGGCTCCAGCCATCCGGTGGGAGAGACCATCCGGGCCACGCTCACTCCGGTATGCCCGGAGCATACGCGTCCGGCGTACTCCTCGATCCGCTTGGGTGGTTCTCCCGCGGCCTGGACTACGGCGGGGGCGTTGATAAGTCGCGGCATTCAAACTCTCCTGATGTCGCTGTCTATCGTGTGCCGGTGGCCGTGAAGACCATCGGCCCCTTGGCGCTCGGCTCCGGCGCGACGGATCCATAGCGGCATCCCGTCAGCCCCGACTCCTGCATCCAACCCAGCACCTCGGCCGCTCCAAAGCCCTGCCACTGATGTCCCATCGTCTGCCGGTATTCGGCCCGATCATGCGGCATCAGATCCGTGATCATCAATCGACCGCCGGGTTTGAGCGCCCGCGCCGCCTCGGCGATCGCCCGGCCCGGCTCCGCCACATAAGAGAGGACGAGAACCAGGAATGCGGCATCCAGCGCGCCGTCGGTGATCGGCAGATCCTCGAGATCGCCGCGGCGGATCTCGATGTTCGCAACGTCGCCGATTCTGGCCCGCGCGGAGCGCAGCATCGCCGCCGACGCATCCACCGCGATCACTCGCCCGACGAAGGGCGCCAGCGCCTGGGCCAGATGGCCGGTGCCACAACCGAGATCCCCGATGGTCCAGTCGGCGCCGAGCAGGCCCAGAAGCGGAAGCAGCTCGGTACGACCGCCAAAGAGCTCGGCACGGAGCCGGTCCCACTGTCCTGCCGCGGAGGCGAAAAATTCCTCCGAACGGGCTCGGCGCCCCGCGAGCACATCGCGCAGCCGCTCGCTGTCCCGCGCAGCCACAGGCGTGTCCGCCACTTGATCCCGCACTACCTGCCAGAGCCGCTTCGCTCCCGGCTCGAGGTCGCTGCCGGGCATCCGGTAGAGCCGACTCGCCCCATCCGCCCTCGAGACCACCCAGCCGTCATCCGCCAGCACCTTGAGGTGGCGGCTGGTGGTGGACTGCGGCAGCTGCAGCGCCTCGCAGAGCTCGGTGACGGTGAGCTCGTGCCGCTCGAGGAGGAGCAGCAGCCGATTCCGGGTGGTATCCGCCAGGGCCTGCAGCCGGGCGACGATGGTGGTGCTCAGGGCGGCTCCTTTATACATCCTGTTATCCGGATAATCAAATGCATTTGTCGGCTCCCGTCAAGCTCCGCGGGTCGAGTGCCTAGATTCCGGGCAATGTCTACCCCGGCCCACCATTCCCCGCGCGGCGGCTTCCGGAACCCCTGGCCGGGTGCGGAGGCCAAGGGTCTGGGGGACGTCGCACGCTGGTACCTGGAGCGGAGCACGACGCGCCGTCCACCGCCCGATCCCGACCCGTCGGTCTTCCCGGTACGCGAGCCGCAGTTCGGGCTGGCACAGTCTCCCGGTGATATCGCAGTCACCTGGATCGGGCACTCGAGCGCGGTGATAGAGTTCGAGGGACTCACGGTCCTCACCGATCCGGTGTGGAGTGACTACCCCTCGCCGGTGCCGATCCCGAGTCTGCGGCGCTGGGTGCGTCCACCGGTGCCGCTCGAGCGGCTCCCGGCGGTCGACATCGTGCTGATCTCGCACAACCACTACGATCACCTCGATGCCCCCACCGTCCGGGCGCTGGCTCGGCGGCATCCGGCGGCGGAGTGGATCACGCCGCTCGGTGTCGGTTCGCTGCTCCGACGGCTCGGAGTCGTTCGGGTGCGGGAGCTTGACTGGTGGGACGAGGTACAGGCCGGCGGATCGGCGATCGCATGCACGCCCGCGCAGCACTTCAGTTCGCGGGGAGTGCACGACCGCAATCGCACGCTCTGGTGCGGGTTCAGCGTTCGTGCGGGGGGACGGGCGGTCTATTTCGCCGGCGACACCGGTCTCCATCCCGAGTTCGCCGCGATCGGGAATCGTTTCGGGCCCTTCGATGTCTCGCTGCTGCCGGTCGGGGCGTACGAACCGCGCTGGTTCATGCGGCCGGTCCACATGAATCCGGAGGATGCCCTGCAGGCGTTCGGGGCGCTTGGCTGCGGGATCATGATCCCCATCCACTGGGGCACATTCAAGCTCACCGACGAGCCCATGGACGAACCGCCGAGGCGGACGCGGAGGCTGTGGGCCGAGTCAGGCGCGGTCGCCGACGGGTTATGGCTGCTCGACCACGGCGAAACCAGATTGCTGCACTCCTCGGCGGGGTGACGCTAGCAGCCGACCGGGCTGACTCACCCCAGCAGCGGCTCGAGATCCCGCTCGATCATTTGCGGCGTATCGGTCGGTGCATAGCGATGCAGGACCTCTCCATCCGGCCCCACCAGAAACTTGGTGAAGTTCCACTTGATCCGCTCGGTCCCCAGCATCCCCGGCTTTTCGGATCGCAGGTAGCGATAGAGCGGGTGGGCGTTGTCGCCGTTCACGTCGATCTTGGCGAACATCGGGAAGGTGACATCGTAGGTCAGCGAACAGAACTGGCGAATCTCCGCCTCGTTCCCCGGTTCCTGGTTGCCGAACTGATCGCAGGGGAAGCCCAGGACCGCGAACTTCTGCTTCCGGTATTCGCGATAGAGCGCCTCGAGTCCCGCGTATTGAGGGGTGAAGCCGCACTGGCTCGCGACGTTCACAATCAGCAGGACGTAGCCGCGAAAGGGCTCGAGGGTCTGGGTCTTTCCGTCGATGGTGGTGACGGAGATGTCGTAGAAGTTCATGGCGAGCGAGTGTGAGGAGGTCGGGTCAGTCCGAGAGTCGGTCTCCGGTCCACCACCGCCGGCGCTTCGGCTCGGTGAGGGCGCGGAAGGGATTCACGACGAGGGTCATGTCGCCCTGATCGGGCCGGAAGGGCGGCAGCATCAGGAAACCCAGTCCGAGCAGCGCCAGAAAGATACCGGCCGCGAGGGAGCGGTAGTCGATCGAAGGAGCAACTCCGGCGAGAGCGGGGATCCCGAGCCCGAAGGTCGTGGCCACGACCGCGCCCGCAAAGGTGGCACCGATGCCGAGCAGGCGCATCAGCACGTTGAAAGTTCGCCAGTAGAAGGGATCGGAGCTGGTCATGATTCAACGATCAAGGGCGGTGGCTGGGCCCGGAGCAGGCGGCGGCACCCGGAAAGCTAATGATTGCTCACCTCTTGCGAGGAGGCTGGCAACTCAGGATGCCGCTGGCTTCCAGAGGGCGGCGTCGAGGATCGACCAGAGGTGGATGATCCAGCCCAGCAGGAAGAACCAGAGAATCGCGGCCATCACGAACATGATGCCGGCCTTCAGCAGTCTCCCCTGCAGCAGCTGGCCGAGTCCGGGGATGAAGCAGCTTGCCAGTGCGGCGATGACGTTGCCGGTGGAGCCTTGCCCAGCCACGATGGTCTCTCCTGAGCGGGTATTCCTGCGGGACGATGCGGCGGCGAAAGCGGACCTGCTCGTGGCCTTCGGGGACCAAGGCAGCCGGTGGGCCGCGGGGTGGTAGCAGGTGCCGCGGCGCTCACTCCGCGCCCCAGTGGCCCACAGTATCCAGAAAATCCTGACCCGCTTCCGACGCCAAGGCAAACTCCTCCTCCTGCGGCACCGGGCCCACGCTGAGCTGGCCAGCGATTCTGAAGAAATACTGCTCCAGCCCCGGGGGCGTGATGACCAGGGCCCGCCCGCCGGCGGGTCCGACATGGTACCGGTGCGGCACGCCGGCCGGAACAACCACTCCGTTGCCCGGGCGGGCGATGATCATCTCATCACCCCGATAGAAAGTGTACTCGCCCGCGAGCACGTAGAAGGACTCCGGCCCCCGCGGATGCACGTGGAGCGCTGGTCCGACATTGCCCGGATGCTGCATCTCGATCAGCGCATACGCGCCGCCGGTCTCCGCCGTGGTGAGGCGGATGGTCATTCGGGTGCCGTGAAAGGTGAACGGGACGTTCTTCATACCCGACAATGTACCCTCGGTCCAACCATCCGCGACCTGTCGCCCGTCTGGCGGTGCCCCTCACCAGCCCCAACCCCATGCTCCCGGTGCTGGCGCACCTACTCCAGCGTCTTGTGGAACCTCCGGACACTCATCGCGACGATCAGAATCGCAAAGCCCCAGAGCACCGCGAACTCCCGCCAGAGGGCGCTCATCCCGACGCCCTTGAGCAGGATCCCACGCAGGATCTCCAGGAAGTAGGTCAGCGGCAACGCCAGCCCGATCCATTGCGCGAGCAGCGGCATCGCGGCGCGGGGGAACATGAAGCCGGAGAGCAGGATGTTCGGCATGATGAACATGAAGCCGGCCTGCATCGCCTGGGCCTGGGTCCGTACGAGGGTGGAGAAGAAGAGCCCGAGTCCGAGACTCGCCACGATGAAGGGAAAGGCGAGCAGATACAGCAGTCCGATGCTTCCGCGCAGCGGGACATCGAAGAGAATCCGGCCGAGCAGGATGATCACCGTCATCTGGATGTAGCCCACCAGCAGGAAGGGCACGATCTTGCCGAGCATCAGGCTGGTGCGATCGATCGG
>JBDTTN010000250.1:0-4918 GCA_039930625.1 Gemmatimonadota bacterium
GCTCGCGCGCCAGCGCCTCGAACCGCTTGCGGTCCTCGGCGGCGTCGATGTTGTCTGGTGAGGTACCCAGAATCCTGACCCCTGCGGCCTCGAGACCGCGGGCCAGCTTGAGCGGCGTCTGGCCACCAAGCTGCACCACCACGCCCAGCGGCTGCTCCACGTGCACGATCTCCAGTACGTCCTCGAGCGTCAGCGGCTCGAAGTAGAGCGTGTCCGAGATGTCGTAGTCGGTGGAGACCGTCTCGGGATTCGAGTTGACCATCACGGTCTTGTAGCCCAGCTCCCGGAAGGCGAGGGTCGCGCGGACACAGCAGTAGTCGAACTCCACGCCCTGCCCGATCCGGTTGGGTCCGCTACCGAGGATGATGACCGTCTTGTCGCCCTTGGCCTCGGCCTCGTTCTCCTCGTCGTAGCAGGAGTAGAGATAAGGCGTCTTCGAGGGAAATTCGCCGGCACAGGTGTCGACCGTCTTGTACGCTGGCCGGACGCCGAGATCGTGCCGGATGCCGCGGATCTCCGATTCCTGCATGCCCCGCAGGTCGGCGAGCTGCCGGTCGGAGAACCCGAGCTGCTTCATCCGCCTGACCAGCGTCACTTCACCGTAGACCTCCGCTCGGGCGGCGGCGGCCCAGGTCCGTTCCGCCTCGATCAGCTGGAGCATCTGGTCCACGAACCAGGGATCGAAGCCGGTGCGTTCCGCGACCTCCTCGATACTCGCACCGAGCATCAGGGCGCGCTTCACCTGGAAGATCCGTTCAGGTGTCGGGGTGCGGATCGCCGCCTTGATCGCCTCGAGCGAGGTGTCCGTCAGGCGGTCATCGATCGGCGTCTTGCCGATCTCCCAGCCGGCACGATCAATCTCCAGCGCCCGAAACCCCTTCTGGAACGCCTCCTTGAAGGTCCGGCCGATCGCCATCGCCTCACCCACGGCCTTCATCTGGGTGCCGAGTCGCGGGTCGGCGGTGGGAAACTTCTCGAAGGCGAACCGCGGGACCTTGACCACCACATAGTCGAGTACCGGCTCGAACGAGGCGGGCGTGGTCTTGGTGATGTCGTTCGGCAGCTCGTCGAGGGTGTAGCCGACGGCCACCTTGGCGCCGATCCGCGCGATCGGAAACCCGGTCGCCTTGGATGCCAGCGCCGAGGAGCGTGATACCCGCGGGTTCATCTCGATCACCAGCTGCTCACCGGTCGTCGGACTCACGGCGAACTGGATGTTGCAGCCGCCGGCGGCGACTCCCACCTCCCGGATGATCTTGATCGCGCTGTCCCGCATCGCCTGGTATTCGCGATCGGTCAGCGTCATGGCGGGCGCGACGGTGATGGAGTCGCCGGTATGGACGCCCATCGCGTCCAGATTTTCGATCGAGCAGACGATCACCACATTGTCCGCGCCGTCGCGCATGACCTCCAGCTCGAACTCCTTCCAGCCCACGATGCTCTTCTCGACCAGCACCGAGCCCACCGGAGACAGCTCCAGGCCGCGAGTGATGATCTCGGTGAACTCATCGCGGTTGTACGCGATGCCCCCGCCCGTCCCGCCTAACGTGAACGAGGGCCGGATGATCGCGGGGTAGCCGGTATCGGCTACCGCTTCCAGCCCCTCCTCCATCGAGCGGATGACGCGCCCCCGCGGCGTGGCCAGCCCGATCCGCACCATCGCCTTGGCGAATTCCTCGCGGTCCTCGGCGATCCGTATGGCGCGCTCATTGGCGCCGATCAGCTCCACCCCGTACTTGGCGAGCGTACCGTCTTTGGTGAGGGCCATCGCGACATTGAGCGCGGTCTGGCCGCCCATCGTCGGCAGCAGCGCATCGGGCCGCTCCCGCTCGATCACCTTGGTCACCCACTCAGGCGTGACCGGCTCGATGTAGGTGGCATCGGCGATCTCCGGATCGGTCATGATCGTCGCCGGATTGGAATTGACCAGGATGACCCGGTAACCCTCCTCCTTGAGCGCGCGCACCGCCTGGGTGCCCGAGTAGTCGAACTCGGCTCCTTGCCCGATCACGATGGGCCCGGAGCCGAGCAGGAGGATTGAGCGAAGGTCAGTCCGTTTGGGCATTGACGACGTCCTGGAGGGTCTGGTCGAAAGAAATGCCGGGGCGCCAGCCGGTCACGGCGCGGAGCCGTGAGGCATCGCCCACGAGATGCGGAAGATCGGCGGCGCGGGTCAGCGTCGCATCCACTTCCGGAATGGCGTGCACCCCGATCAACTCCGCGAGCCGGGCGAAGACGCCGGCAAGAGCATGGCCCGTGCCCGACGCGACGTTGTAGACCTCTCCCACCTGACCGCGACTCAACAGTGCGATATACGCCTGGACGACGTCCCGGACGTCGAGGAAGTCGCGAATCGGCTCCAGGTTGCCGGTCTTCACCACCGAAGCCCCGATGCGGCGGGCCGCCTTGAGGCGCCGCGCAAAGGCGGGGACGACGTAGCGGTCGGTCTGCTGCGGGCCGGTATGCGGAAAGGCCCGAGCGATGATCACCCGGAGTCCGGTGCGACGCGCCGTTTCGAGGGCCGCCACCTCGGCGCCCACCTTGCTCGCCGCGTAGGGCGAGAGCGGAGCGATCAGGTCTCCCTCGACCCGTGGCCGGGCCGGCAGCACCGCTCCGTAGACCTCGGCGGTCGAGATCAGCAGCAGCAGCGGGTCCCCCGCCCCAGCGGTGCGCCGATCGCCCAGGACATCCGCAAGTCGTGCCGTCCCGCCTGCGTTGACGTCCCAGGCGAGGCCGGGGTCCCGTCGTGCCTCGGCTCCCGAGGCAATCGCGGCGAGATGAATCACCGCGTCAGGCACCTCATCGATGGCGGCGCGCACCGACTCCGTATCCTGCAGGTCAAGCGGCAACCAGCGCACATACTGGCGCTGCCCTTCGTCCAGGAAATCCGGAGGCGCCTCGCCGGGAAGCCGCGTACCCAGCACCTCGTGACCCTCGGCCACGAGCGCCGGCAGGAGCCAGCGGCCCACGAAGCCGGCCGCGCCGGTGACCAGGATCTTCATCGCCGGTTTCCCAGCGCGACGAGATCGGCGTCGACCATCATGGTGATGAGCCCCTTGAAGTCCACCGTGCGGCTCCAGCCCAGCTCCTCGCGAGCCCGGGTCGGGTCCGCGAGAAGGATGTCCACCTCGGCGGGGCGGATGAAGCGCGCATCGATCTTCACATGCTTCTGCCAGTCGAGCCCCACGTGCCCGAACGCAATCTCCACCAGTTCACGCACCGTGTGGGTCTCCCCCGTCCCGATGACATAGTCGTGCGGTTCCGGCTGCTGCAGCATCCGCCACATCGCGTCGACGTAGTCGCCGGCGTAACCCCAGTCCCGCCTCGCATCCAGATTGCCGAGCCGGAGTTCCGTCGCGAGCCCGAGCTTGATGCGAGCCGCGGCGTCGGTCACCTTGCGGGTGACGAATTCGATGCCGCGTCGCGGCGACTCGTGATTGAAAAGGATTCCGCTGACTGCGTAGAGTCCGTAGGACTCACGGTAGTTCACCGTGATCCAGTGGCCGTAGACTTTGGCGACGCCGTACGGTGAGCGAGGATAGAACGGTGTGCTCTCTCGCTGCGGCGTCTCCATCGCCCGCCCGAACATCTCCGAGCTCGAGGCCTGATAGAACCGCGCCTTCGGCCAGGCGAGGCGGACCGCCTCCAGGATACGGGTCACGCCGAGCGCCGTGAACTCGCCGGTCAGGACCGGCTGGGTCCAGGAGGTGGGGACGTACGACTGGGCGGCGAGATTGTAGACCTCGTCTGGTTCGGTCTCCTTGATCACCATCGTCAGGGAGTGCTGGTCGAGGAGATCTGCGGGGAGAATCTGGATCCTCTCCAGCAGATGCTCGATCCGCTCGTAACTGTGATGGCTGGTGCGCCGTACCACACCCACCACCTCATATCCTTTTGCGAGGAGCAGTTCGGCGAGGTAGGAACCGTCCTGACCGGTGATACCGGTGATCAGCGCCCGGGGCATCGCGACTCGGGCCTCCGCAGTTGTGCCATTGGGTTCATGGGATTATAGTTTTGGGCTCTTTTGGCAGTCTTCATCGACCGATCTCTGGAAGGAAGACCCGTATGGCCCGGGTATGTACCGTGTGCAAGAAGGGGCCGATGACTGGCAACAATGTCAGCCACGCCAACAATCGCAAGAAGCGCCGCTGGTATCCGAACCTCCAGACCGTGCGCGTGCTCGTGGATGGCGCCCCCCGTCGGCAGGCTGTCTGCACCCAGTGCATCAAGTCTAACCGGGTCAAGAAGGCGACTTGATCCTGCACCGCCGAGGCAGGCCTCGGCGATACAACAGGCTTCGGCAGCTGCAGCTGGCTCAGGACTAGAAAAAAGGGGACCAACCGGTCCCCTTTCGTCGTTTCCACCGCAGTCGGTCGTTGCCACCGTCACTCGGCGAGCAACTCGATCCGCGCCATCTCGGCGCCGTCACCAGGCCGGTGACCGAGCTTGAGAATCCGGATGTAGCCCCCCGGACGGGCCGCGAAGCGCGGGCCGATCTCCGTGAAGAGCCGGCTCAGCGCCTCGCGCTCCCGGATCTTCTGCGCGGCCAGACGGCGGGCGTGCAGGTCGCCGCGGCGCGCAAGGGTGATCAGCTTTTCGGCGTAGGGCCGGAGCTCCTTGGCCTTGGCCACGGTGGTCTCGATGCCACCATGAATCATGAGGCTGGTCGCCAGATTGCGCAGCAGCGCGCGCCGGTGCTCGGAGGTGCGCGAAAGCTGGCGTCCCTTGGACTGGTGCCGCATCAGCCCTCCTCGCCGTCGGCCAGCATCATGCGGGCGCTCGGGGGGGTACCGGGCTGGGTCACGCGGAGGTCGTCATCGGCCTCCTCGAAGAGCATGCCAAAGTTCAGATCCTGGGCCCGGAGCAGATCGGCGATTTCCTTCAGCGCCTTCTCCCCGACGTTCTTCACCTTGAGCAG
>JBDTTN010000251.1:0-4901 GCA_039930625.1 Gemmatimonadota bacterium
TCAGCCTCCTCCGGCGCTTCGTTCCCGCGTCTGCGTTTGACAAGAGTCTGCGGAAGCAGATGCGCCTGCCCGCATAGGTCAGATCGACTGCGTGAACGAGTGCGTGTGAGCGAGCAGTGAGCACCGGTGTCCCACAGCACAGGCTCACGAGGCAGGATTTCCCCGTGTGAATGCAACTGTGAAGTGCAACTAGCTCGCCACGATAGTGCGGCTCCGGGCGATCACGTAAGCGACGCATAGCACTCCTCAGGGGTGCGGTAATGGTGGCGCTTGCGGGGCGGGGGCAAGGTGCATCGCGATCTCGTCCCCGGATCGATTTCGGTGTATCCGCTCAAGGGCTTCGGGGCGGTGGAGTTCGGGGCGCACCGCGTCTGCGATCCGCATGACAAGCCGCAGTGCGATACCACCGACGAAGTGGCCAGCTACGTCATGCTCTGGCAGCAGACCGGCGACAGGTGGATCATCACCCGGGTCATCAGCTACGATCATCACGCCCCTCGTGCGCCGTAGCACCGGGGCCACCTGACAGGGGGCCTAGATCCGACGGTTGAGTCCCAATTGCGATCACTTGCGATTTGGGGACGCATTTCCTAATGTGGGTGTGCGGGGGTTGGTGCCAAGGGCAACCAGCTTCTTCGCGAAGCGAAGCGATGACGCTATCGATAGAAAGGCGTGACGTGGCTCAGAGGCCACGCACGCCTTTTTTCGTTGTGCGACGGGCAGGCGCCAAGCGACTTCTTCGCGCCTTTCACAGCGCACCATGGGGGCACGGAGTCCGGGGAGGTTGCTGTCCGCCGTCATCCCGAGGGGGCAGCGCGACAGCCATCATCCGAAGAGTTCTCTCGCTCCGCTCGGGATGACAGCCGCCCCCATTGCGGGTAGATCTAAAGAGAACCGATCCGGAGTTCGCGACGTTCCATGTCGCCACCAACGAGAGACGCTCGAATGACGTTCCGCTCCCTGTTCCGACTCCTCGCGACGCCCGCCAGGGTTGCCACCGCGATTGCGGCCGTGGGCCTCATCTCCGCCACCGGCATCCACGCCTCCCCCCGGGAGGTGCGCCCCACACCGGTCGTCACGAAGCCGGACACCGCGGTCTTTGCCGGCGGCTGCTTCTGGGGGATCGAAGCGGTCTTCGAGCATCTCAAGGGCGTCACCTCCGCGGTCTCGGGTTATGCCGGGGGAACGGTCGAGTCGCCTTCCTATGAAGAGGTGAGCAGCGGCACCACCGGCCACGCCGAGTCGGTCGAGGTGATTTACGATGCTGCGACGATCAGCTACGCCCAGCTGCTCGAGGTCTTCTTCAAGGTCGCCCACGATCCGACCCAGTTGAATCGCCAGGGTCCCGACCGGGGCACGCAGTACCGCTCCGCGATCTTCTTCCGCAACCCGAAGCAGCAGCAGGCGGCGACGGCGTACGTCGCAGAGCTGGGACGTGCCAAGGTCTTTTCCGGTCCGATCGTGACACAGATCGCCCCGCTCAGCGCCTTCTATCCCGCCGAATCCTATCATCAGGGCTATATGGCGCTGCACCCGACTCAGCCCTACATCGTCTACAACGACGCGCCAAAGCTGGTGCGACTGCAGCAGGACTTTCCGGCACTCTTCCAGGCTCGCTGAGGCTGGTGCCATTGTCAGGCTCGGCTCGGAAACCGTCACCGCCCAGCAAAGAGGAGATCCGTCTCGCGGGCGGCCGCCGGCTGCGAGACGTGATTGCCCCACACCTCACCGTGCTCTTCTGCGGCATCAATCCGGGTCTCTACTCCGCCGCGGTGGGGCATCACTTCGCCCGCCCGGGAAACCGGTTCTGGCCCGCGCTGCACGCCGCCGGATTCGCCACCCGGATTCTGCTGCCGCATGAGAATCGCATGCTGCTGGAATTCGGCTGCGGTCTCACCGACATCGTGCCTCGGGCCACGGCTCGGGCGGAGGAGCTGAGTGCCGAAGAGTTGATCGCCGGGCGCCAGCGCCTGGAACGAAAAGTTCGACGCTACGCCCCGCGCTGGGTCGCCATACTCGGCATCGGGGCGTACCGCGTCGCCTTCCGCCAGCCACAGGCCAGGCTGGGGCCGCAGCCCGACCTCCTCGGCGGAGCGCGCCTCTGGGTGCTGCCGAATCCCAGCGGGCTCAACGCCAGTCACCAGCCGGCCGACCTCGCGCGCGCCTTTCGAGCGCTGCGGCGGGTCGCGACCAGCGAGCCAGGCACTCGGTAGCGGCTCCGCTGATGGCGCTGAAGCGACGTTGAAATCGCGCCATGGCCCGCCTTCAGTTCTGGCATTTGGTTCCCTGCTCTCCGTGACTCCGTGGTGCGCGGTTCTTTGCCCTGACTTGCCTCTCTTTGCTCACCTCGCCTCGCCTCCTCCCCCCGCCTGTCGGGTTTTCCGACGCTTTCCCGATCTGAGGGTAGCAGCAGACCCTGACCAGCCCGGTACCCCCGGATGCCTCGCGTCAGGGACGACCCCCGATCGAGGAGCCCACCATGCGTCCCATCCTTGCCCCACTCTGCCGGCGGCTTGCCGCGCTGGGACTCCTCGCCGTCGCCGCCTGTCAGGCGGGTGAGCGGCTTGCCCCAAGCCAGCCGCCCGGCGACGTCATGCCCTTCGCCTTCTATCTCGACATCGACATGGTGAACGGCACCGTCCGGGTGATCCCGCCAGGACAGAGCGCGACGGCATCCGCCGGGGGGCCTGCGTTTTCGCTGGCCGGTGCCGAGCTGATCGGCGTCACCACGAGCAATGTGGTGCGCTCTCCGGTGGGGCAGCCCGTCGCGAACAAGCGCACCATCACCTTCGACCTGGCGCTCAGCAACCGGCTTTCGGTGACCGACCTTGTCACTCCCAGCTTCCCACTCGCGCCGAACGGCGCCCAGGGGATCATCGCCTTTCCGTATACCGTGGCGGCGTTCGGGGTCCAGGGGGGCAAGGCGGTTCCCAACGCCGACTGGAACGGCGACGGCGTCACCCCCCACAGCGGCGACCCGGTCAACTTCTTCAACGACTTCGGCAGTTGCGGCACCGCCGTCACCAGCGATTGCTATCGCTGGGAACTCTTTCCCGCGCCGCTCGCTCCGGGCCAGGTTACCGCGGCGCGGAAGGTCGGCTTCACCGTGGACAAGAACGTGACCAGCGTCGGCGTCTACCTCGTAGTGGCCGCCGATCTGTTAGACCATCCGCCGGTGCCGCAGCCAGGACTCGGCGCGCTCATGGGAACGGTCACCTCGGGCGGTGGGCCGCTCGCGGGTGCGACGGTGACAGTCACTCCTGGGGGCCAGTCCGCGGTGACCGATGCACTCGGCAAGTATCTGCTGGCCGGGCTTGCGGTCGGCAACTTCACGGCGGCGGTCTCCGGCGTGCCGGCGGGATGCACCACGCCGGCGAGCAATACCGGAACAATCAGCTCGGGTGGGGTGAGCAGCGCCGATTTCTCGGTCTCCTGTCCGCCGCCGACCGGCGCCATCGCCGGCACCGCCAGCTCGCCGCAGAACGGGGTGCTGGCCGGCGCAACGGTCGAACTGCGCACGATTCCGGCCCTGGTGCTCGTCAGTCAGACCACCACCAACACCGCGGGCGTCTACGGCTTCAGCGGCGTCGCACCGGGAGGCTATTCCATCTCGCTCACCGGCCTCACTCCGCCCTGTCCCGCAACCGGCGGGCCGGTGCAGGCCACCGTGGTCGCAAGCGCCACTGCGAACGGGGACATCTCGGTCAACTGCACGGCGACGACCGGCTCCATCACCGGCACCGCCAGCTCGCCGCAGACTGGGGTGCTGGCCGGCGCGACGGTCGAACTGCGCACGATTCCGGCGCTGGTCCTCGTCAGTCAGACTACCACGAACGGAGCCGGCGCCTACCAATTCAGCGGGGTCGCGGCGGGGGGCTATTCCGTGACCCTCACCGCTCTCACCGCTCCCTGTCCCGCGACTGGCGGCCCGGTGGCGGTCACGGTGGCGGCCGGGGTCACCGCCACCGCGGACATTTCGGTCGACTGCTCCGCCCCGGGTAATCAGAACCTCACCGGAGTGGTGACCTCCCCGACGCTGGGCGCTCTCAACGGCGTCACCATCGCCGCGGTCGTGAATGGGGTATCGGGGCCCACGACGGTCAGCGCTGGCGCCGGGAACTTCGGCTTCCTGCTCACCTGGCCCGGCACGGCGGCCGCGACCGTCTCGCTCACGATTGCCGCCGGGCTTCCGGCAGGGTGCGTGGTGCCGCCGGCAGTATCGATCCAGCTACCGAAGGGCGGCACTGGCAACGCCGTGCTCACCGTCGACTGCAGCGGCGGGAGCGGTGGCGGGTCTGGCAGTCTGACCCTGACGGTCGCGAATGTGATGTTGAATTCCCTGCCGGGTCTTCTGGTTGAGTTGCAGGGCCCCGCGGGGTACTTCTTTCAAGGCACCAGCGATGCGTCCGGACAGGTCCAGGTGTTGGGTCTGGGTGCAGGATCCTATACGGCCAGATTGCTGGGGCCCGGCCTTCCTGCGTCCTGCACGCCGCCCATCACACCCTTCTCGATCACGTCTGGGGCCGCCACACCAGTCGCTCTGGTGCTGACGTGTTCAATTGGCACCATGCCAGTGATCATGGGGCAAGTTACCTCGCCGACGCTTGGCGCCCTGGGCGGCGTGACGGTCTCGGTGACGAGCAATGTCACCACGGCCCTGCCGACTCAGACCGATGCCGGCGGAGACTTCAGCTTCGATCGCCGGATCTGTGGTGCAAACGCCTGCAACTCCTCGACCTTTGCCGTCACCCTCACGGGAGGCCTGCCGGTATCCTGCGTCGCCCCTGCAGCAGTCACCGTGCCCGGCCCGCTCAATGGGATCATCGTCCCCGTCCCAATCTCCGTCGACTGCACCGGCGGCGGGGGGGTCGGGACCGGGACGATCGGCGGCAGCATCGATG
>JBDTTN010000252.1:0-4865 GCA_039930625.1 Gemmatimonadota bacterium
AGCGACACCAAGAACCTGCTCTACTACTTCCGGCTCTCGGCGGATGGACGACTGGTCTTCGGTGGACGCGCCGCCTTTTCACCGACGGCACTGGCGGAGAGCCGCGAGATCCTGCGACGGGGGATGATCGAGGTCTATCCGGAACTCCAGCACACCAAGATTGAGTTTGCCTGGGGCGGCACGCTGGGGTTTACCCTCGACCAGATGCCCCACGCCGGCCAGCGCGATGGTATCGCCTACGCCATGGGCTTCTGCGGGCATGGGGTCGCGTATGCGAGCTGGCTCGGCGACCGGGTCGGTCGCGCCATGCTCGGCAAGGGCGAGTGGCCGGCGATCAGCGCTATCCCGTTTCGGGCCGTCCCGTTTTACGGGGGGTGGCCGTGGTTTCTGCCGTTCGCTGGGGCATATTACGGATTGAAGGATCGGTTGAGCTAGCGCCGCAGGCGCGACTTGGGAGATGATGTGGAGTCAGATCACGGCTGGTTGACCGGAGACCGTTGGCGCGCACGGCTGTGCGCGCGTACGAATTCCAGTGAAAGGAGCGCCGATTAATTGCGGTTGCCGAATTCCGATGTCCTGAAGCTCAGCCAGCGGTACCTCGATCTCATCGGCGGTCGCCCCATGTCCACGGGCGAAAAAGAAGCCTTCATCACCGAGACGGTCGAGAGCTACGAGAAGCACGTCAATCGCGGCTTCCTCACCTACCGGAAGTCGGTCACCCAGGCGGGGCAGTTCGCCGCGCTCGAATGGTCGGGTGAGGGCGCCATCCTGCGCGACCTGCTCGGCCGCGAGTACATCGACGCCCTCGGCGGGTACGGCATCTTCTCCGCGGGTATCAATCACCCGAAGATCATCAAGGCGGTGCGCGACCAGATGGGTCGCATGGCGCTCAACAGCCAGGAGTTGCTTGAGCCCTGGCGCGCCGGCCTGGCCAGGCTCCTCGCCGCCGTGACACCGGGAGAGATCGGCTGCTGCTTTTTCATCAACAACGGCACTGACGCGATCGAGGGCGCGATCAAGCTCGCGCGACTCTACACCAAGCGGAACACGTTCATCTCCACCCTCGGCGGCTTTCACGGGAAGTCGATGGGATCGCTGTCGCTGATGGGCAAGGCATCGTTCCGGGTGCCGTTCGAAGGTGGATTGCAGGATGTGCGCTTCGTACCGTATGGCGATGCCGACGTGCTGGATCAGCAGATGTCGATTCTCGAAGCGGTCGGGCAGCTGCCCGCGGCATTCGTGGTCGAGCCGGTGCAGGGTGAGGCTGGCGGCGTTGTCCCGCCCGACGGGTACCTGCAGCGGGTGCGGGAGATCTGCACCCGGCACGGTACGCTGCTCATTGCAGATGAGATCCAGACCGGCATGGGCCGGACCGGCAAGCTCTGGGGAGTGGACCACTCCGGCATCCAGCCCGACATCATGTGCCTCGGCAAGTCGATCGGCGGCGGCGTGATGCCGCTGTCGGCCTTCATTTCGACGCCGAAGATCTGGGAGGTGATGATCCCCAATCCGATCATTCACTCCACCACCTTCGGGGGCAATCCGATCGCCTGTGTCGCGGGCATTGCGGCGATCCAGGTCACCCTCGAGGAGGATCTCCCCGGCCAGGCAGCCACGAAGGGCGAATACATTCTGAAGGAGCTCGCCTCACTGGGAAGGAAATACCCCCAGGTGCTGACTGACTCCCATGGCGCGGGACTGCTGATCGGGATGGAGTTTCCCACCGACGAGATCGGATTCCAGTGCGCGGCGGGGCTGTTCAAGCGGGGGGTGCTGGTGGCGGGGACCTACTCCAAGGCCCGCACCATCCGCATCGAGCCGCCACTCGGCATCTCGATGGATCTGGTGAAGGAGATTCTGAACCGCCTGGAGGACACCTTCAAGGAGATTGCGAAGGGGATTTAGGCGATTGGGCGATTGGGCGATTAGGCGATTGGGGGATGACAAACGGGAGAGTTCCGGTGCCGGAGCTCTCCCCTTTGTCCTATGCGCTCACCACCTGTTCGCTTCGCCCGCTAGCCGCCTCTACTTCTCGGCCGGCTCTTCTTCCTTGCCCCCGAACGCCTTGGACCAGCTGATGGTTGCGCCGCCCCAGATCTTGAAGTCGGACTTGCTGTTGGCCTTGGTGAACTTGGTGAACTCATCCTGCCCGAATACCCCGTGGATCGAAGGGGTGATGCTGAGCGGTCCGGCAGAGAAGCCGACGCTCGCCGAGAGATCGATGTGCGTCAGACCCTTGTCGTTGAAGTTGAACAGCTCGTTGGGCTTGCTGGAGTTGATTTCCTGGCCACCGGTCCAGCCGGCCAGCGCACCGAGGGTCAGCGTCGCGGCGCCAAGCGGGATGCCGTGAGCGATACTGCCCTCGACGTAGAGGCCCTTGATCTTGTCGACGTCGTAGTAGGCGGAGAGCTTGGGGCTCAGCGGTGTGGCGAGCGCGATCTTGCCATACACCTCGACGGTGTTCGAGGCCTTGGTGAAGCCGACATCGTTGGGGAAGATGTAGCCAGTCGCGCCGCCGGTCAGGGTGGCCACGCCGACGGGGACGCCGATTTCTCCCCACCAGTCAAACTCGGCAAGGTTGAACGCCGACGAACCGCCGCTCTCGGAGAGATCTGTGGCGCCGTCGTATTTGCCGATGTCAACGTTGGCCCACCCGCCGGCCGTAATCGACGCCGCTCCCACGGGGATGGTCAGGTAGAGATCAGGCTGGAAGACCGGCTTGTTGGTATAGGTGACACCGCGCCATACATAGCTGCTGAAGACCGCGGCATCCCAGCCCAACGTGACCTGTGCCGACGCCGGCGTGGCGGTGGCCATCGCGGCCAGGGCGCCCGCAAGCACGAATACACGCTTCATGATCTCTCCTCGCTGAAGGGAACTGCGGTGAATGAAAGCTGTAAAAACAAGCGGCCCGCTCTGGCTTGAGCGGGCCGATCGCGTGCAACCAACCTGCAACGCTATCGCTCCGCCCCCTGCAAGGGCCGGTTCATGTTATTGCTATTCGGATTGCGGGCAAGCAGCATCGGGACGATCGACTCATGAATTGCGATACCGCCTCGGGTAGCGGCTTGAGGGTATATACCGCGCGGCGGAAGGCGTGTCAAGCAAGCCCCGGAGCGCTATTATAGGACCGCGCATGACCCCCTCCCTGCCCGATTTTACCGCTCCTCTGGCCGACCTCCTGGGCCAGCTCGTGCAACTGCTCCGCATGTCACCGGAGCAGGGGGAGGCGATCGCGCCGCTGCTCAAGGCGGCGACGGCCCGGGTCGCGGCCGCGGGTGAGGTCATCGAGGCCGGCATCGAAAACAGCTGGGCGCTGGACGGCGATTCCCTCAAGGGGCGACTCCAGGCCCGTCAGGTGGACGCGATCCGGATCGCGGCCGGCGCTCCCTCAGCCGAATTGCTGGCGCTCGCCCAGGCGCTGGCGGACGACAGCGCGCCGATCCCGAGTACCTCCGCCATCCGGGTCAAGCTCCTCCCCGACAGTCTCCCCCTCTCTGATCAACGTCCGGCGATTCCCGATCCGTCGATTGCATTCGTGCCTCGGGCCCGCAAGGGCGATCAGATCGCAGGTCTGGTTGAGGGGATTCTCCGGGAGCTGGACCGTGCGATCCAGCGGCAGCAGTGGCATGCGGCGCTCCACGATGCCCAGGCCGCTGTCCGCATGCTCCCGGGGCTGGAAGAGGATCCGCGCCGCACCTTTTCCATCGCGCTGAAGCGGCTGCTCTCCCGGCCGGTTCTCGAGGCGCTGATCGAGCAGGGATACCGGGCCCCGGAGGAGCAGTCCCGCACCGCCGAGGTGCTCCGTGCCGGTGGGTTCCCTGCCGCGGAGCTGATGCTCGACATCCTCAAACGCAGCGACACGATCGGTCCGCGGGCCTTTCTCCTCGATTCGCTCGGTGGCATGCGGGAGGCCGTGCAAATCGTGCTCCCGTTGATGAAAAGCGCCCGGATCGGAGAGATCTGCCTGGCCGCGGAGCTGCTCGGACGGCTGGGCGTGGCGGAAGCGGTGCCGGCGCTGGTCGCCCAGGTCCATCACCCGGAGGAACGGGTCCGCCACGCCGTGATCGGCGCGCTGGGCCACTACCGGGACCGCGCCGTGGTGGAGCCGCTGCGTCAGGCACTGACGCATGAGGCGCCCGAGACCCGGGTGCGCGCCGGGCGCGCTCTGGGCGCCCGGAGCTCGGGTGGGATGGCGATGCCGCTGTTCGCGGCCTTCGAGGCGGAGAAGGATCCGCAGGTCTGGCAGGAGCTGCTGGAGGTGCTGGCCAGGCTCGATTCCGGGGAGGCTGCGATGGCGCTGGCGCGGGTGGCCCTGGAGCGGCGCGGGTTCCTCTCCTTCGGTTCTTCGGATATGAAGCGTCAGCTCAGCGTGGTGCGGGCACTCGCGGGCGCACAGACTTCCGCCGCGAAGCAGGCGCTGGCCCGGATCGCGGCGGAGGGGAATGGCGAGGTGAAGCGGGCGGCATCGGAAGCGCTCGGCCCTAACGCTTGATATCCAGCGACTCGACGTGGAGCGAGAGATTGTGGTTGACGCGAAGCCCCACGATGCCGTCGGTGTCGATGCTCGCCGCCGGTGCGGAGTACACCTCCTGCCCATTCACCCGAAAGCTCACCCGATCCTTCCTCACCAGTAATGAGAGCAGGTTCGCGACCGGGCCGTCGGGCTTTACCTGCAGGATCGCTGGGCTCGTCATCCAATCCTTGGTGACGTCGGTGGCGGAGGCGCCGGCCCGGCGCTTGATCTTGAACTTTCCGTCGCCCCGGATCAGGAAGTAGGTGTAGCGCTGCGCCGGGCCGTTCAGATCAGATCCCCCAATGAACAGTCCGAATGCCTCCTCGTGCCCGCCGCTGCCGGGGAAGAG